>CAXTVB010000005.1:0-27239 GCA_964247555.1 uncultured Sphingomonas sp.
GATCTCGTGCGCCAGCGCCAGCGCCGCCGCATGGGCATCGTCGGCCAGCACGTCCGCCAGCCCCCAGTCGAACGCCTGTTCCGCGCGGATGCGCCGCGCGGTCAGCGCCATCAGCAACGCGCGCTGGCGGCCGATCACGCGTTCCAGCACCGCGGAGATGCCGAAACCGGGATGGAACCCGAGCGCGACGAAATTGGCGACGAACTTCGCGTCGGGCCCCGCCACGCGGAAGTCGGCGACCAGCGACAGGCCGAGCCCTGCGCCGACGGCGGCCCCCTGCACCGCCGTCACGACGGGCGTCTTCACCCCGAACAGCTTCGCCGCCGCGACATAGAAGGGGTTGCGCGCGCCGGGGGCCATATCCTTCGCGACGGGGTTGGCGTTGACCAGGTCCGCGCCGGCGCAGAAGGTTCGCCCCTCGGACGCCAGCACGATCGCGCGGACGTCGCGGTCCGCGTCCGCTTCGTCGAACGCGGCGCCGATGGCCTGGATCATCGCAAGGTCCGCGAAATTGTAGGGCGGGCGTGTGAAGCGGACGATCGCGACATGGCCGTCGTGAGTGGTGGTGACGCCGGTGTCGTTTAGCATACGCTTCTCCTGATACCGTCCTTACCCTCGTCACCCCGGGCTCGACCCGGGGTCCCGCTTCTTCGGCACTCAAGAAGAAGCGGGGCCCCGGATCAAGTCCGGGGTGACGGTGTATTGCTGGCACGCGCCTAGTGCGCCACGCCGGACTTTCAAAGCGGGGCTCGGCGATCTACGGACAGAAGCATACCCGTCCAACGAAAGACCCTACCCATGCGCGAAGCCGCGATCGTTTCCACCGCCCGGACCGCCATCGGCAAGGCCTATCGCGGCGCGTTCAACGCGACCGAGGCGCCGGTGCTGGCGGGGCATGTCATGAACGCCGCAGTCGAGCGCGCGGGCATCGACCCCGCGCGGATCGACGACGTGTTCTGGGGCGTCGGCAACCAATGGGGGACGCAAGGCGGGAACGCAGGCCGCATGGCGATCTTCGCCGGCGGGCTGCCCGACAGCGTCCCCGCCTTCACGCTCGACCGCAAATGCGGCTCCGGGCTGACCGCGGTCGCACTCGCCGCACGGTCGATCATCGCGGGCGATATCGACGTCGCGCTGGCGGGCGGGATGGAGTCGATCAGCTTCACCGTCACCAAGGACGCGCCGCGCTACGTCAACACCAGCGTCACCGACAAGGTCGCCGCCGCGTACATCCCGATGATCGAGACCGCGGAGATCGTCGCCGACCGCTACGGCATCGGCCGCGCAGCGCAGGACGACTATGCCGCGCAAAGCCAGCAGCGCGCGGCAGCGGGCATCGCGGCGGGAGCGTTCGCCGAGGAGATCGTGCCCATCACGGTCGAGCGGGCGCTGTTCGACAAGCAGGGCAACCGCACCGGGACCGAAACGGTGACGATATCGCAGGACGAGGGGATCCGCGCGGGGACGACGGTCGAGGCGCTTGCAGGGCTCAAGACGGTGTGGGTCGGCGGCGACTTCACCGGGCCCGGCAGCAACGTGACCGCGGGCAATGCGAGCCAGCTATCCGACGGCGCCGCCGCGCAGATCGTGATGGACCGCACGACCGCCCTTGCCGAGGGCAAGGACATTCTGGGTATCTATCGCGGGTTCCAGGCGGCGGGATGCGCGCCCGACGAGATGGGGATCGGTCCGGTCTTCGCGATTCCCAAGCTGCTCGACCGTGCCGGGCTGTCGGTCGGCGATATCGGGCTTTGGGAGCTGAACGAGGCGTTCGCGTCGCAATGCCTGTACTGCCGCGACCACCTGGGCATCGATCCGGCGAGGTACAACGTCAATGGCGGCGCGATCGCGGTCGGGCATCCGTTCGGGATGACCGGATCGCGCCTCGTCGGCCACGCGCTGATCGAGGGAAAGAAGCGCGGGGTGCGCTACGTCGTGGTGTCGATGTGCACCGCGGGCGGGATGGGCGCGGCCGGGTTGTTCGAGATCGTTTGACGGACTTGTGCTCCTGCGGACGCAGGAGCCCAGGGTCGCAGGCGCTGTCCAAAATAACCCTGGGCTCCTGCGTTCGCAGGAGAACGGGATTACGCCGCCTGCGCGCCGATGCGAACGCCGGTGATGCTGGCGACCAGCGTCTCGACCTGCGCCGCCTGGAAGCCGGCGGCGATGAACGCCTCGATCTCGCGCATCGGCAGCGCGAAGCCGTGGTGCCAGGCGTGCACCGCCAGTCGGCGCAGCGATTCCAGCCGATCGTCGGCCAGCCGCGACCGCGTGCCGAGTCCGAACAGCCCGCCCATCGCGCGCGATACGCGGCCCGGCTGCGACAGGCTGCGCAGCGGATCGCGCTTGGCGAGCGCGATGACGCTCCATTCCAGCGCGGTGAAGCCCGGCAACCCGGCGACGGCTTCGATCGCCGCGGGCGTGCAGGTCGCGCCCGAGGGGCTGGCGAACGCGTTGTCGAGATCGAGATAGGCCATGATCGAACACCCCTTTTGGCGAGCGACGTCGGCCGGACGCCGCGCGCAACCAGGGTCGCACACGCCGTTCCGCCGGCATTGATGTTTAACGGTGCAACGACGAGAAACCCGTCGCGAACCTGAAGCGGGAACGCCCCGTCTTCGATACCAGGCGGTATATAAAAGCCGCCCCCGGGTCGTCAACCGCTTTCTTTACCGTTCGGTAGAATTAATTGGAAACGCTGCGTTCGCGCTGGTGCGCAGGTCGAACGCTGCGAACTTAGGCTAGCGGGTCGGCCAGACCGACAGGCTGGTGTCGACCAGCTGTTCCAGCTGCCCGATCGACGCGCCCGATCCCGCCTGCACCGCCAGCCCCTGCATGAGAGCGAGAAGATAGCGGACGAGTGCGGCGGCGGTCATCCCCTCGGGCAATTCCCCCGCTTCGCGTGCGCGTTCGAACCGCGCGACCATCGCCGCCTCGGACGACGCGCGCCTGGCGATCACCGCGTCCTTGATCGACCCCGCCTCGCCGCCGCAGGCCATCGTGCTGATGACGCTAAGGCAGCCTTTGGGATTGCAGCTGGCGGATTGCATCTCCAGCCCACCGCGCAGCAGCCGCTCCGCCACGCCGCGCGCAGTCGGCGCATCCAACGCTGTGGTCATATAGGCCAGCTTCTCGCGCTCGTAGAGGTCGAGCGCCTTGTGGAACAGCGCCTCCTTGTTGCCGAACGCGGCATACAGGCTGGGCTTCGTGATTCCCATCGCCGCGGTCAGTTCCGCCATCGATGCGGCTTCGTAGCCATTGGTCCAGAACACCCTGAGCGCCGCGGTCAGCGCGTCGTCGAAATCGAATTCGCGCGGGCGGCCTTTGGTGGGCGCATCGGGGCAACAGAGTTTCATACCAAGCGGTATATAGGTGAGATCGCGGCCGAGTCCAGCGGGCTGCGGGTCGACCTATCGTCACCCCGGGCTTGCCCCGGCGTCCATCGTGCCGCGCATTCGGCGGCCGGTTGGCTTGCGGCACGATGGATGCCGGGTCGAGCCCGGCATGACGGAAGGTCGTGACCGCTACAACAACCGCGTGCCCCGCTGCTCCAGCGCGAGCAGCCGCGCCTTCGCCGCCAGCCCGCCGGCGAACCCCGTCAGCCGCCCGGTCGATCCGATCACGCGGTGGCAGGGCGCCACGATCGAGATCGGATTGCGCCCGTTCGCCGCGCCGACCGCGCGTGCGGCGCCGGGGCAACCGAGCTGCGCCGCGATCGCGCCATAGCTGCGCGTTTCGCCGTACGGGATCGTCAGCAGCGCGGCCCAGACGCTGCACTGGAACGCGGTGCCGCGGAAATCGAGCGGCAGGTCGAAGGCGCGACGGGTGCCCGCGAAATAGTCGGCCAATTGCCGGGCGGCATCCGCCAGCACGGGGTGATCGCGGTCTTCGATCCGGTCGCCCAGCCGGACGCGCATCGGATCGTCGTCCTGCCACAGGATCGCGACGAGGCCGGCGTCCCCCGCGACCAGCGTCAGCATGCCGACGGGGGACTCGATCGTCCGGCTAGCGAGCATCGGACGTCCGGCGGACATAGACGAGCATATGCCCGTCCTCGCGCGGTGCGACCTGCACCAGCCGGTAGTCGCGGGCGAGCGCACCCTGCATCACGGCCAGGCTCTGCGCGTTCCAGTCGGCGAGCGGATGGTCGAGCGTCAAGACGACGGGCGGCTTGCCCGCCATGACCCGCGCGACCTCGCCCGCCTCGTCGATCCCCGTCGCCCCCTGTTCGGGGGAATAGGCGAGCGTCGAGGGAAAGGCATAGGCTGTCGGCAGGCACGCGTCCGCCAGATGGTACAGGATCGAATCGCCGGCGAAGACATAGGGGCAGCGGCCATGGTCGTTCGCGGCCATCGTCCGCGCCACCGCATAGACCGCGGCACGGTCGTCGGTCCTGAGCGCCAGCTTCACCGCGAACACCGCGCATCCCGCCGCCAGCGCCGCGATCATCGCGCGCCGGTGCCGGGTGAAGGTCGGCGCGGCGGCGACCGCGAGCGGCGCGACGAGCGGCAGCGCGTAATGATCGAAGAACGCACCGATCATCGCATAGCCGACCAGCGCCGCCGCAAGCCAGCCGAACGCGATGCCGCGCACGCCCCCGTGTGGCCCCCGCGACGCCGCGACGACGGCAGCGATCGCCAGCGGGGACAATTGCGCCCAGGTACCGAGCAGCCGCATCGCGATCTTGGCGGCGGGGTAGCCGTGCCGCAGCAGGATCGACGAGAAATTCGAAAACCAGAACACGGCGAAGACAGCGGGCCCCTTCGCCCAGTAGATCGCGACCACCAATGCGGTCGGCGCGATGGCGATCGCGATCCACGCGAGCGCCGCCACCCCCAATCCCCACCAGCGCGCGCCGGCGCGGCGCATATAGAACAGGTGTACGAGCCCGACATACGCCCCCTCCACCGCGGGCGTATATTTGGTCTGGATCGCCAGCCCCGCGAGCAGGCAGGCCGCGCCGCCGTTGGCGACGATCGCCCCCACCCGCCGCTCCGTCGCCAGCGCCGGCAGGCGCAGCGTCAGCAGCACGGCGAGCGCGACGAACAGGTCGTAGAATATCGGCGACTGCCCCGCCCGCCCGCTGAGCAGCGGCAGCCAGATCAGATACGCGGCACCCGCCGCCAGCGCCGCGCCGCGCGATGCGCCGAGCCGGCGCGCCATCCGCTCGACCACCCACGCGGTCGCGGCGGCGAAGACCAGCGCCACCAGCTGGTACGCGACGATCCCGTTCCCCGGCAGCAGGCGGATCGCGGCGTAGAGCGCGAACAATCCCAAGGGTTTGCGATCCCAGATATCGACATAGGGCAGCGCGCCGTGCAGCATCCGGTCGCCGACGAGCAGATAATATTGTTCGTCGACATGGACGATCGGGTTGCCGATATCCCAGATCCGCGTGGCGATCGCGATCGCGAGCAGGATCAGCGGCACCCGCCCGCTTTGCCATGCCGCCATTCGTCCCCGCATCCGGTCCCGCCCTGCCCTCGTTCCGTCGCAATCGCTGCGTACGCTGCCGTCGCACGGCGCAATAGCGTACGTCACGACGATAATATCGGTGCGGATCGCGCCGCGCCGCGCCGTCCTGACAACGGGACCGATGCCTAACGCATCGTGAAGGATCATCATGAACGATTTCCTGCGCACCGCCTTCGACCATGGTCGCCGCATCCTGGCCGATCCGCTGGTCGCCCGGATCGGCGGTCGCGCGATTTCGGTGGCGGTGCTGGCGGGCGCGTTGTTCGAACTGAAGATGATGGACTGGCATGCGATCGCCGCGATGGTCCCGCATGCGCCGATCTTCTGGGCTGTGTTCGCCATCATGTACATGACGCCGGTCGTGGCCGACTGGGCGATCTACAGCCGGATCTGGCGGATGCCCGTGTCGGGAATGCACAATCTGCTGCGCAAGATGATCGGCAACGAACTGGTGTTCGGCTATATCGGCGAGGCGTATCTGTACACCTGGGCCAGGCGATCGGGCGAAGTCGGCGCGGACGCGTTCCGCGCGGTGCGCGACGTCGCGATCCTGTCGTCCGCGGTGGGCAGCGTCGTAACGCTGGTCGCCGCGCTGGCAGTGGTGCCGGTCGCGGGCAAGCTGCACCTCGCCATCCCCTATTGGTCGATCCTGCCGTCGATCGCCGTCATCCTGGCGCCGCCGCTGGTCGCGCTCGTGTTCGGGAAGCGGCTGTTCAGCCTGGCACCGTCGATGCTGACGCGGATCACCGCGATCCACGGCATCCGCGCGACGCTGACCGTGCTGCTGACCGCGATCCTGTGGCATATCGCGCTGCCGGGGATTTCGGTCGTCTACTGGCTGGCCTTCGCCGCGCTGAAGCTCGTCCTGTCGCGCCTGCCGCTGATCTCGAACCGCGAACTGGTGTTCGCTGGGACCACCGCCGCGCTGCTCGGGCGTGGATCGGATGTCGCACAGCTGATGACGATGATGGCGGCGTTGGTCGCGGCCACGCATGTGCTGGCAGGGATCGGCCTGTCGATCGGCGACGCGATCGGCGGCGCGACCCGCCGCGCGCGCGGCACGCTGGTCCCCCGCGCAGCCTGATCCGCACGCGCCGCCGCGCCGCTCCCGCAGGTGGCCACTTAAAAAAAGTTTAAGGTCGCGGTGCGGGTCCGGGGGGCCGGCATCGTCCTGCATGTGACGGGGGTCCCCGTGCCGGCAACGGCGCGGTGGGTGGGGAAATGACATGCTATTCGATCTCGACGCGCGTGCCGACGATGGTGCCGACGATGCCGGCGCCTCGGCCTGGATGCGCCCTGCGACGCCCGACTGGAGCGTCGTCGTTCCGTTCTTCAACGAACGCACGTTGTTGCCGCTGACACTGGAAAGCCTCGCCGCGCAGCGGGTGCCGGCACGGATCATCCTGGTCGACAACGGCTCGACCGACGGCAGTGCCGGCGTCGCCACCGCGACGTGCCGCCGCCTGGGCCTGGATTTCGTCATCGTCACCGAGGCGCGCCCGGGCAAGATCACCGCGCTGGCCGCCGGCCTGCGGCTCGTCCGCACCCCCTATGTCGCGACCTGCGACGCGGACACCTGGTATCCCGCCGACTATCTCGCCACCGCCGGCCGCGTGCTGGCGGAGGGCCATGTCGTCGTCGGCGCCTATTTCGTGAAGCCGGGCGCCAGCGCGGACGCGCACGACAAGGCCGGGCGACGGATCGTCAAGACTGCCGCCTTGCTGCGCGGGCAATGCCATACCGGCGGCGCGGGCCAGGCGTTCCGCACCGACGTGCTGCGCCGCGCGGGCGGGTTCGACGCGCAGCGCTGGTCCTATGTGCTGGAGGATCACGAGATCATCCACCGGGTGCTGAAGCACGGCACGATGGGCTATGCGACCGACCTGTGGTGCGTGCCGTCGCCACGCGACCGCGACCGCCCGTCGATCCGCTGGACTCTCGCCGAACGGCTGCTGTACGCCGCGCTTGCGCCGATCGCGGGGGACTGGTTCTTCTACCGCTTCCTCAGCCCGCGGCTTGACGCGCGCCGCCTGTCGAGCCAGTCGATCCGCGAACGCCGCTTCCAGGTACCGGAACGCGCGATTCCCGAAAGGACGATCGGTGTCGCGGCTTATCCTGTGTGCGGATGACTTCGCCTTTTCGACGGATACCAGCCACGTCATCGCCGAACTCGCCACCGATCGCCGGCTGAACGCGACCGGCTGTATGGCGGTCCTGCGCAATTGGACGGCGGACGCCCGGCTGCTCGACGGCGCACCCGATACGCTGGCGGTCGGCCTCCACCTCGTCCTGACATTGGAGGCACCGGTCACCGCCGCGCCGACGCTGGCGCCCGCAGGGGCGCTGCCCCCGATCGACGACCTGCAACGCGCCGCTGCGCGCGGCACGCTGCCGCTGGCGGAGATCGCCGCGGAGATCGCCGCGCAGTTCGACCGTTTCGAATCCGCGCGTGGCAAGGCGCCCGACTTCGTCGACGGGCACCAGCACGCGCATGCGCTGAAGGGGGTGCGCGAGATCGTGCTGGACGAAATAACCCGCCGCGCGCCCCGCGCCTGGGTCCGTACATGTACCGACTCGCCCGTCGGACTGCTGGCACGTCCCTTCCGCGGCAAGGCGCTGGCCAGCGCGGCACACTCGCTGGGCCTGCGCCGCGCCGCTGCCGCGCGCGGGATCGTCTGCAACGACGGGTTCGCCGGCCATTACGATTTCGCGCGCGATTACGATGCGATCTTCCCGACGTTCCTCCACCGGCCCGGCAGGCGGCACCTGGTGATGTGCCACCCGGGCACCGCGACCCGCGCCGGCGACGCGATCGCGGCGGCGCGCGTCCGCGAGGCGACGGCATTGCGCCGCCTGCCGATCGCCGCCATTGCTGCGGCGCACGGCCTCACCTTCCCCGGCTGATCGGAGTCGCATGACCGAAAGCGGGCTGAAAGCCGTCTTCCTGGAAATGCGTCCGCAATTGCTCCGCCTGCTCGTCGCGCGGCTGGGCGACCGCGACGAGGCGGAAGATGCGTTGCAGGACATGTGGATGCGCATCGACCAGCTCGTGGTCGCCGGACCGATCGGCCAGCCGGGGGCGTTCCTGTACCGGATCGCCGCCAACCTGGCCACCGACCGGCGCATATCGGGGCATAGGCGGATGGCGCGCGACACCGGCTGGGTCGACGTCCAGGTCGCCGCCGAGGACCTGCCCGATGCCGAACGCGTGCTGATGGGCCGCGAGAAGCTCGCCGCGGTCGAGGCGGTGATCGCCGACATGCCGGAACGCATGCGGTCCGCACTGCGCCTGTTCCGGTTCGAGGAACGCCCGCAACGCGACATCGCCGCGGAACTGGGCATCACCGTCAGCGGCGTCGAGAAACTCCTGCGGCGCGCGTACAAACAAATTTCGGATGCGACGGCGGATTTCGATGCGGATGCCGCCAATCGGAATCGTCAGACCAGTGAAAGGGGTCCGTCCACGTGACAGACATCATATCCAACGCGTCCGTGACGGCGCCGATCGCCGACCATGTCATGGTCCAGGCGATCGACTGGCACGTCCGGCAGGCAACGATGGAAGCGGCCGACTGGGCCGTCTTCGTCGATTGGCTCGAGGCCGATCCGGCGAACGCGCGCGCCTATGACCGAGTGGCTGCGGACGACCGTGCGATGCCCGCCATCGCAGCACCGCTGGCCCCGCCCGCCGCGCGTCCGCTGCTGCCGCGCCGCTGGGCGTTCGGCGTCGGCGGCACCGCGATCGCGGCCAGCCTGGTCGCGCTGCTGGTGCCGGCGATGCTGCCCCGGACGGCGATGCCCTATTCGGTCGTGACTCGACCCGGCGAACGGCGCGTCGTCGCGCTGGCCGACGGCACGCGGATCGACCTCGACGGCGGATCGCGGCTGGACCTGGACAAGGCGAAGCCGCGCAGCGTCACCCTGGCCGCGGGCGAAGCGGTATTCCACGTCCGCCACGATGCGGCCGATCCGTTCACCGTGCGATCGGGCGCGCTGACGCTGCGCGACATCGGGACCGTCTTCGATGTGACGCGCGCCGGCAAGCGGCTCGACGTCGCGGTCGCCGAAGGATCGGTGATGTTCCAGCCCGACCGCGACAAGATCACCCTCGCCGCCGGCAAGCGGCTGTCCGCGGACGAAGGCCTGGGCAGCGTGACTTTGGGCATCGTCGAACCCACCGCGGTCGGCGGCTGGCGCGACGGTCGGATGGCGTTCGCGGGCGATCCGCTGTCCAGCGTCTTCGCGGCGATCGAGCGTCGTTATGGGACAAATGTCCGCCTTGCGCCGGGCTTGTCCGACCGTCCCTTTACCGGCATGGTCGCGCTGACGGGGGCCGAGAATCGCGACATACCGCATCTCGCCGCATTGATCGGGGCGACATGGCGGCGTGACGGTGAGCAGTGGATTCTCACGCCGGGGGCGGCGACGACGCGCTGAACCGGACAGGGCTGGATTACGCTCCCTCCGTCATGCCGGGCTTGTCCCGGCATCCATGATGCCGCGAGTCCGCACGCTTATAAGCGCGCTGCACGATGGACCCCGGACCAGGTCCGGGGTGACGGATGGGATCAATCGGTTCCGCATGGGTGGAGGGCCATACGCGCTGGTCGCTGCGCTCCTGGCCTTTACCACCCCCGCCACCGCAGCCCCAGCCGCGCGCATCGCCATCCCCGCGACGACGCTCGACGTCGCGCTGACCACGCTGGCGCGGCAGAGCGGGCAGGACATCATCAGCACCGAACCCGCGCTGCGCTCCGTTCGCACCCGCCCGCTGGCGGGGGACATCCCCGTCGCGGCCGCGCTCGTCCGGCTGCTCGGCGGCAGCGGCTACCGCGCGGTGGCGATCGACGCGCGCAGCTGGCGGATCGTGCGCGACGTCGTCGCCCGCTCCGCGCCGCCGCCGCCGCGCCAGCCCCAGCACCGGGCGACGCCGCCGCCGCCCGACGCACCGACCGGCGACATCGTCGTCACCGCCAGCAAGCAGCGCATTCCCCTGCTCCGCTATCCCGGCATGCTGACGACGATCTCCCCGAACGGATCGCCCGACATCCCCTCCTTGCCCGACATGACCGACATAGCGCGCGCCACGCCGGTGTTGCAGAACACCGAATTCGGCCCCGGCCGGAACAAGATCTTCATCCGCGGTATCGCCGACAGCAGTTTCGACGGCGCAACGCAGTCGACCGCCAGCATCTATCTGGGCGACGTGCAGCTCGGCTATGCGGGCGCCGATCCCAGCCTGAAACTCTACGACATGCAGGGCGTCCAGGTGATGGAGGGGCCGCAAGGCACGCTCTACGGGTCCGGATCGATCGGCGGCATCGTCCGCCTGCTGCCCAACCCCGTGGCGCTGGACCGGACGAGCGGCGCGGTGTCGGTGGGCGGCACGCTGACCGCGGGCGGCGGAGGTGGTTACGATATTGCGGGCATGGTCGACCTGCCGGTCGTCGACGACCGGCTGGGTATCCGCGCGGTCGCGTATGACGAGCGCGAGGGCGGTTATATCGACGATCCCGGTCGCCGCCTGGATCACACCAACCGGATCGACACCAAGGGCGGGCGGCTGGCGGGGAAGTTCGATCCCGGCGGCGGATGGATGATCGACGCGACCGCGCTGGTCCAGCGGATCGACGGCGCGGATGCGCAATATGCCGAGGCCGGGACCGGTCCCCTCGCCCACCGCTCCGCGCTCGCGCAGCCGTTCCACAACCAGGTGGCTCTGGGCAGCATATCGGTACGCAAGACCTGGGCGAGCGGGCTGGAACTGCTGTCCGCCACCGCGCTGACCGACAATCATTCCAGCGAGATGTTCGACGCCACCGCTTTGTCTCCCGCGCGCGGCGGGGCGGGCGGCGAACGGCCCGCGACCGCCTACGACGTCGATACCGCCAAGCTGCTGCTGACGCAGGAGGTGCGCCTGTCGCGGTCGCTGACGAGTGGCAGTTCGTGGGTCGTCGGTTTCACGCTGCTGGACAATCGCGACGCCGAACAGCGCGCGTTCGGCATCATCGGGACATTGCCGTCGATCGACGGCGTGACCAACGTCACGAAAAGCGGGTCGGCGTTCGGCGAGGGGACGCTGGCGGTCACGCCCAACCTGGCGTTCACGCTCGGCGCGCGCCTGACTATCGCGCGGACCGACGGCGAGCCCGATTTCCGCACCGTCAACACCGATTTCGTCGAGGGCCGTTCGACCCGGCGGATCGATCCCACCGCGGGCTTTTCGTGGAAGCTGGCGTCCGACCTCGCGCTGTATGGCCGGTTCCAGACCGGATACCGCACCGGCGGGCTGGCGGTGGCGCGCGGGATCGGGCGGGTCGCCGATTTCGGGTCCGATTCGATCCGCGTCGGCGAGTTGGGCGTGCGCAAGCTGCGCAGCGGCGCGACCGGCCTGTCGCTGACCACGGCGGTGTCCTATGCGCGGTGGACGGATATCCAGGCCGATCTCGTGAACCGGCGCGGGCTGCCCTATACCGACAATATCGGCGATGCGCGGATCATGGCGATCGAGGGCAATGCCGACTGGGTCCCGGTCGTCGGGCTGCGCGCGACCGCGGCGTTCCTCTATACGCACAACAGCGTGACGGGGCCGCTCGCCGACCTGTCCAGCGCCGCGCATCGCCGCTTGCCGGACACCCCGCCGCTCGCCGCGAAGTTCGACCTCAGCTACGAATGCCAGGTCGGTCGCGACATGGTGGCGAGCATCGGCGGGTCGGGCGGCTATACCGGGCGATCGGTGATCGGGACCGGCGACCTGTTCGACGTCAGCCAGGGTGACTATACCGACTTCGCCGTCCGCGCCGGTCTCCGCCGTGGCCGGACGCAGACCACGCTGACGCTCGACAACCTGACCAACGTGCACGGCAATCGCTTCGCGTCCGGCAACCCGTTCGCACTGTCCGCCCGCGACCTGACGCCCCCGCGGCGCCCGTGCAGCGTCCGGCTGGGGACGGCGGTGGCGTTTTCGGGTCGCGGCACCGGCCCGCTCCCCCACCTCGCCGCCCCTCGGTATCATGCCCGGGCGGCGGGGTGGGGGAGCGGGCCGGTGCCGCCTCCGCCGAAGGCGGACAAGAACGCAGATGGTACACGTCGGCCCATAGCCGCCCGAGCGGCAGGCGGATGGGCGGCGCATAGCCGCCGCGCGCGACGAGGGCATGGACCTGCGCGATCCGTTCGGGTTCCTCGCCCGTATCGGGCCCTTGCAGCAGCACGACATCCGGTCGCCGCGCGAAGATGCGCGCGACCTCCGCACCCTGGTCGACGCCGATCGCCCCCGCCTCGCGCGCGATCTGCAGATGCGAGGGGAAAAGGTAGCGCGACAGCGCGTGCCGGCCGGTGAAGGTGTACAGCGCCGGATCGCCGGCATCGACATACAGGCTCCCCGGCCCCGGCCCGATCGCGCGCACCACCGCGGCGAACTCCGCCGGAGTGCCGCGGTGGCGCAGTGCGGAGGAGAGGACCAGCTGCCCGCCGACGAACGCAGCGATCAGCAGCGGACCCGCAAGCCACCGCCCGATCCGCCGGTCCCCCAGGACCGCCGCAGCGCACAGGGTCGCGGGCAGCATCACCGGCAGCGTATAATGATTATACCACCCCCCGAAGACCGCGAACCCGACGACCGCGACCGCCAGCCAGCCGCGCAGCAAGGCGCGCACGTTCCGCTGCCGCGCATCCCCCGGCGCCGCGCCGATCCCCGCCAGCGCCAGCACGACCAGCGGCCCGAGCAGCTCCAGCGCGACCACGACATTGTCCAGCTGCACCGCCGGATCGTCGGGATGCCGCTGAAAGATCGAGAGGAAATTGGCATAGACATAGGCCTGACCCTGCCCCATCGCGACATACGTCCCCGCCGCCAGCAGCGTCGGCACCAGCGCCACGACGCACAGCAGCGCGCCGTAACCGACCGCGCGAGCCACCGACCGGGTGATGCGGTGTTCGTCCCACATCAGCCAGAGCCCGATCCAGACGCCTTCGAACAGCACCGAATATTTGATCTGCAGCGCGCATCCGACCAGCGTCATCGCGGCGATCCCGCCCCGGCGGCGACGATCGGGCCGGCTGCCCGCGACCAGTACGACCGCTGCGGTCATCGGCAGATTGTAGAAGACGGGCGACTGTCCGCCCTGCCCGTCCGCCAGACCGATCCAGAAGATATAGAGGATGGCGGCGGCGATCGCCCCCCGCCCCCACCCGGCGATTTGCGCGAGCCGCACGATGAGCGCCGCGGTCGCGACGACGGCGGCCAGCGCCATCGCCTGATAGACATACACCCCCGCCTGCGGCGACCAGGGCGCGGCGGGGAGGTACACCAGGAACAGCCCGATCGGCTTGCGGTCCCAGATGTCGACATAGGGCAACGCCCCCCGCCACATCGCCCGCGCCACCGCCAGGTAGAATTCCTCGTCGACCTGTATGATGGGATTGCCGAAGGTACGCCAGCGCGCGGCGATGGCGACGAGGGTCAGGAGGGCGATGATCGGCCAACCGGATCGGCGCGCGACCGGGAGTTTGGGGGTCGCCCCATGCGCAGACCGAGCGTTCATGGTGCCCTCGACTAGGCAAAGCCGGCGTATCGCGCCAGCTTGAACCGCGGTGGAGCACGTTCACCGCCCCCAACCGCCACCCCGGCGGAGGCCGGGGTCCATCGTGCCGCGAAGCCATAAGGGTCGGGATGCGGGGCACGATGGATGCCGGGACGAGCCCGGCATGACGTGGAGGTTCATCGCATGGCAGCCGCTGCGCATTGCGCTATGGCACGACCCATGACCACCCAATCTCCCCGCACCGCCGCCCGCCTGCTGGTCGACCAGCTCGTCCTCCAGCGCGTCGACCGCGCCACCTGCGTGCCCGGCGAAAGCTATCTCTCCGTCCTCGACGCGCTGACCGATACCGGGATCGACGTGCTGACCTGCCGCGCGGAGGGCGGCGCGGCGATGATGGCGGAGGCGTATGGCAAGCTGACCGGCCGGCCCGGTATCTGCTTCGTCACCCGCGGGCCCGGCGCGACCAATGCGATGCCCGGGCTTCACATCGCCGCGCAGGATTCGACCCCGCTGATCCTGTTCGTCGGCCAGGTCGCGCGCGACATGCGCGGGCGCGAGGCGTTCCAGGAGCTCGATTACCGCGCGACCTTCGGCGCGGTCGCCAAATGGGTGGTGGAGATCGACCGCGCCGACCGCATCCCCGAACTGGTCGCACGCGCGTTCCGCGTGGCGATGCAGGGTCGCCCCGGGCCCGTCGTGATCGCGCTGCCAGAGGACATGCTGGACGACATCGCCACCGTCGCCGACGCGCCGTACGTCACCGCCGCCGAACCCGCGGCGTCGGCGGGAGACGCGAAAGCCGTCGCGGCGATGATCGCCGAGGCCGAACGCCCGATCGTCATCGTCGGCGGATCGCGATGGACGCAAGGCGCCGCCGACGCGCTGGTCGCCTTCGCCGCCGCGCAGGACCTTCCCGTCGCCACGGCCTTCCGCCGCGCGCATCTGTTCCCCGCGACCGACCCGCATCACGCCGGCGACCTGGGAATCGGGCCCAACCCCACGCTCGCCACGGCGGTGCGCGACGCGGACCTGCTGATCCTGATCGGCGGGCGGATGTCGGAGATCGCGTCGTCGGGTTATACGCTGATCGACGCCCCGACCCCGCGCCAGACGCTGGTCCATGTCCATCCCGATCCGTTGGAACTCGGGCGGGTCTACCAGCCCGCGCTGGCGATCGAGGCGACGCCGGGCACCTTCCTGACCGCGCTGGCCGACCTTCCGGATGGGCCACCGCGCCCCCGGACCGCGGAACTCCATGCATCCTATCGCGCCTGGTCCGGCACCACCGAGCCGCTGCCGGGCCGGTTCGATTACGGCGCGGCGATGCTGTGGCTGCGCGACCGGCTGCCCGACGATGCCGTGATCTGCAACGGGGCGGGCAATTATGCCGGCTGGATCCACCGCTATTACCGCTTCCGCCGCTTCGGCACGCAGCTTGCGCCGACCAGCGGATCGATGGGTTACGGCGTGCCGGCATCGATCATGGCGAAGCGCCAGCATCCGGAGCAGATCGTCGTCGCGCTGGCGGGCGACGGCGATTTCCTGATGAACGGCCAGGAATTCGCGACCGCGGTGCACCACGGTATCGCCATCGTCGCGGTCGTGATCGACAACGGCATGTACGGCACGATCCGGATGCACCAGGAACGGACCTTCCCGGGCCGCGTCGCCTCCACGGCATTGACCAGTCCCGACTTCGCGGCGTTGGCCCGGGCCTATGGGGGGCACGGCGAAACGGTCGTCGAAACCGCCGACTTCGCCCCGGCGTTCGAGCGCGCGCTGGCGAGCGGCAAGCCGGCGATCGTGCATTGCCTGCTCGACCCGGAGGCGATCACCCCGACCGCGACGCTGGCGGGATTGCGCGCGGCGGCGGAAAGCAAGCAGGTCGAATAGGGGTACGCACCCCGGCGAAGGCCGGGGCCCAGTTGCCACGGTTTCGGTAACGGAGGGAATCGCGGCGCCGTGAAAAGCTCGCAACTGGGCCCCGGCCTTCGCCGGGGTGGCGGTAGGGCGCTTCCCGCGTCACCCCGGCCTCGTGCCGGGATCCATCGTGCCGCGACACCAAAAGCGGGGGAACGCGCGGCACGATGGATGCCGGGACGAGCCCGGCATGACGAAGGAAAGGAATCTTGCCGCCCCCGCCCCGTATCCGTACCCCGCCCGAATGACCGCGCTGCCGACCGATCCCGAAACCGCCGCCGCCGAACTGGCGACACTCGCCGCGCAGATCGCAGATGCGGACCGGAAATATCACGACCAAGACGCCCCCGACCTCTCCGATGCCGCCTATGACGCGCTCGTCCGCCGCAACCGCGCGATCGAAGCCGCATTCCCCGACCTCGTCCGCGCCGACTCCCCCAGCCACCGCGTCGGCGCGACCCCCGCCGGGCCGCTCGCCAAGGTCGCGCATGCCAGGGCGATGATGAGCCTGGACAACGCGTTCGCCGACGACGAGGTCGAGGACTTCGTCGCCCGCGTCCGCCGCTTCCTGCGCCTCGCCGACGACGAACCCGTCGCGCTGACCGCGGAACCCAAGATCGACGGCCTTTCCTGCTCGCTGCGCTACGAAGGCGGCACTCTCGTCCAGGCGCTGACCCGTGGCGACGGACAGGTCGGCGAGGACGTGACGCCCAATGTCCGCACCATCGCCGACATCCCGCAAACCCTTCCCGACGGCGCGCCCGCGATCTTCGAGGTCCGCGGCGAAGTGTATATGGCGAAGGCCGACTTCGCCGCGCTCAACGCCCGCCTCCTCGCCGAAGCCGAAGACCCCGCCAAGGCGCGCCAGTTCGCGAACCCGCGCAACGCCGCCGCGGGATCGCTCCGCCAGAAGGATGCGGGCGTCACCGCAACCCGCCCGCTGAGATTCTTCGCGCATGGCTGGGGCGAGGTCAGCGACATGCCCGCCGCCACGCAATCCGCGCTGGTCGACCTTCTGCGTCACTGGGGCTTCGCGATCGCGGACGGCTTCGCACGGATCGAGGGCGCGGACGCGGCGCTAGGCATCTACCGCGCGATCGAGGCCGCACGCGCCGACCTGCCGTTCGATATCGACGGCGTCGTCTACAAGGTCGACCGGCTCGACTGGCAGGCGCGGCTCGGCCAGGTCGCGCGCGCGCCGCGCTGGGCGATCGCGCATAAATTCCCCGCCGAACGCGCGGAGACGGTGCTGGAGCGGATCGACATCCAGGTCGGCCGCACCGGCAAGCTGACCCCGGTCGCGCGCCTGAAGCCCGTCACCGTCGGCGGCGTCGTCGTCACCAACGCCACGCTGCACAATGCCGACGAGATCGCGCGGTTGAACGCATGGCCCGGCGACCGCGTGGTCGTGCAGCGCGCGGGCGACGTCATCCCGCAGATCGCGGAGAACCTTTCGCGCGACGAGACGCGCGGCACCTGGCCCTTCCCCGACCGCTGCCCCGAATGCCGATCGCTGGCCGAGCGCGAGCTGGACGAGGTCGACTGGCGCTGTTCGGGGGGGCTTATCTGCCCCGCACAGCGGGTCGAGCGGCTGATTCATTTCGCCTCGCGCCGCGCGTTCGACATCGGCGGGCTGGGGCTGAAGCGGGTCGAGGATTTCTTCCACGACGGCCTGATCGCGTCCCCCGCGGATATCTTCCGCCTGCGCGACCGCCGCGGGGCGCTGGTCGCGCGCGAGCGGCTCGCCGAACTGTCGGTCGACAACCTGCTGGCGTCGATCGAGGACAAGCGCAGCATATCGCTCGACCGGTTCCTGTTCGCGCTGGGCATCCGCCATGTCGGCGAAGTCACCGCGCGCGACCTCGCCCGCCGCTATCGCAGCTTCGTCGCGTTCATGGCGATGGTCGACGCCGCGCTCGCCATCCGCGCCGAGCAGGTCCCCGTGCTCGCCGAACCCGACCGCAAATTCGCGCTGCGCCGCCAGCGCGCGATCGTGGCGGCGGTCGACACGCAACAGATCGGCCCCGAGGTCGCGGAGGCATTGCTCGATTTCTTCGCGGAAGATCACAACCGCGACGTCGTCGCCGACCTGGCGAACGAACTGACGATCCTCGACACCGTCCACGAAACACGCGCGTCGGAGGTGTCGGGGATGACGATCGTCTTCACCGGCAGCCTCGAGGCGCTGTCGCGCGACGAGGCGAAGGCGCAGGCCGAATCGCTCGGCGCCCGCGTCGCCGCATCGGTGTCGGCGAAGACCGACCTGGTCGTCGCCGGACCGGGCGCGGGATCGAAGCTGAAAAAGGCGAGCGACCTGGGCGTGCGCGTCGTCACCGAGGCGGAGTGGCAGGCGATCGTCGCCGCCAGCTGACCCGCCGTTGCTTATTTGCCACGCAGCATGAGCGAGTTGTCACCAAAGTCGCAAGCGACTCGCCAACGTCATCGAACCGAAATATTCGCCGTGCAGGGCAGCCGACATCGAACAACGCCGAACCGGCGACGAGCGAAGGCTCAAAGGGGGAATATCCATGCGTAACAACCTTTTCTGGGGTGTGGCTGCGGTCGCGCTGATGGCACCGGCGATGGCGTCGGCACAGGAGACGACGGCCGCGATTCGCGGGACGGTGACGGCCAATGGCGCACCCGTTCCCGACGCGGCCATCGTCATCACCAACGTGCCCTCGGGAACGGTTGCGAAGACCACGAGCAGCACCGATGGCAGCTATTCCGCGGCCGGCCTCCGGGTGGGTGGACCCTACACGGTCGAAGTGACGAGCGCGACCGGCAGCAAGACCGTCACCGATGTCTACACCGTCGCCGGCCAAGCCTTCAGCCTGCCGATCGAGATCGCCGACACGTCCACGGACATCGTCGTCACGGCGAGCCGCGTTCGGGGCGCAGGGTCGAACAGCCTGGGCCCGGAAACCGTGCTGACGGCCAACCAGATCAGCAAGATCACCTCGGTCAACCGCGACATCCGCGACCTGATGCAGCGCGATCCGTTCGCGACGCTCGACACCAGCCAGTCGACCGGCCGCCAGGTCAGCTTCGCGGGCGTCAATCCGCGCTTCAACCGTTTCACCGTCGACGGCGTGCCGCTGACCGACAGCTTCGGCCTGAACCCCGACGCCCTGCCCTCGCGCCGTGGCCCGGTGCCGCTCGATTCGATCGGCCAGTTCGAGACCAAGGTCGCGCCCTACGACATCCGCGAAGGCTTCTTCCAGGGCGGCATCGTCAACGCCATCCTGAAATCGGGCACCAACGAATTCCATGGCACGGGCTTCTATACCTACAACAGCGACTCGCTGACCGGGAACCGGACCAAGCCGTTCTCGTCGCTGAACGGCGGCTCCAACGGCGACGGCACCGTGACCGTACCGCATTTCGAAAGCCGCGACTTCGGCGCGACGCTGTCGGGTCCGATCATCAAGGACAAGTTGTTCTTCATGGTGTCGGGCGAACGCGTCCGCGCCAGCCTCCCGCTCGCCTATGGCGGCGGCGCCACGACCAGCGGCGGCAGCCCGTTCACCAATCTCAGCGATACGACGGTGAACACCGTGTCGACCGTCGCGCAGAACATCTACGGCGTGAACACGGGCGGCATCCTGACCAATAACGGCGACCGCGACGACCGCATCGTCGGCAAGATCGACGCCAACATCTCCGATACCCAGCGGCTGGCGATCACCGGCATCTATACCAAGGACCAGATCAATACGCTGGGCAGCACCAACGCCAACACGCTGCCGACGGTGTCGGACGACTATCTGAAGCCCAACCGGGTGTTCGCCGGCGTCATCCAGTTGAACTCGGACTGGTCGTCGATGCTCTCGACCGAGACCCGCGTGCGGTACAAGGATTACAAGAGCGGCCAGACGCCGCTCCTGGCCAACACCGCGCTGGCCACGGTCTGCACCGACCCCGGCACCGCAGCGGCGATCACCACCGGCTCGGGGACCAGCTGCTCGGCGGGCGTCCCGACGGTTCTGGTCGGCCCGCAGACCTCGGCCCAGGCCAACGTGTTGCGGGTCAAGACGTTCGGCGCATCGGAAGTCGTGCGCGTCACCGCCGGCGATCACGTCCTCCGCGGCTATTTCGAATATGAGAACAGCAGCAATTACGATCTGTTCGTGAACGGCGCCAACGGCAGCTATTATTTCGACACGATCGCGGCGTTCAACGCGCGCACCGCGCAGACCTTCAGCTACTCCAATGCGACGACGCTGAATCCGGCCGATGCGTCCGCGATCTTCAGCTACCAGACCTATACCTTCGGCCTGCAGGACGATTGGCGGGTCACCGAAAAGCTGCACCTGTCGTACGGCGTCCGCTACGACCTCTACGGCAGCAACGACCGTCCGCCGTCGAACCTGAACTATGTCGCGCGCGAGGGCGTCTCGAACCGCGCGTTCATCAGCGGCCGCGGCTTGTTCCAGCCGCGCGTCGGCTTCGACTATAAGGCTGACCCGCGTCTCTCGATCCGCGGTGGTGCCGGAATCTTCGGCGGCGGCACGCCCGACGTCTATGCAGCCAACTCGTTCTCGGCCTCCGGCGCGCAGCCGGTGTCGATCACCCAGGCCGGCTGCCCGTCGGCGCTGACCAATGTGAGCCTGACCAGCATTCCGGCGGCGTGCAACGCGGCGCTCCAGAACGGCAACGCCACGCAGAACGGCAGCACCTCGGCGATCGCACCGAATTTCAAGATCCCGTCCTATTATCGTACGACACTGTCCGTCACGCACGACACCAACCTCGGGCCGCTCGGCGATCATTGGACGTTCGGGGCGGACGGCCTGTACACGCGGACCCGCAATGCGATCCTCGTGCAGGACTTTCGCAATCGGCCGATCGCCGGCTCGGTCACGCCGGACGGGCGGCAGCGTTATTACGACATCGTCGCCACCATTCCCGGCGCGGCAGGCACCTGCACCACCGTATCGACGATCTGCAACGACACGCAGGGCGACTATGTGCTGACCAACACCACCAAGGGCCGAAGCATCGTCGCGGTTGCCCGGTTCGACAAGCGTTGGGACCTTGGTCTCAGCATCGGCGGCAGCTTCACCTACCAGGACGTCAGGGATCTGCAGGCGCTGACCTCGTCGGTCGCCTCGTCGAACTACAACAACGGCGCCTATTTCGATCCGAACGGCGGCGCCTATGGCCATTCGAACGACGAGGTCCGCTACTCGTTCAAGTACAACATCGACTTCGACCACGCGTTCTTCGGCGAGAACCGCACCCGGATCGACCTGTTCGGCACGACCCGCATCGGCTCGCCGTACAGCTACACGTTCCAGGACATCAGCAGCAGCGGCACGTCGCGTAGCAACGTATTCGGGACGGTGGGGACCAACAGCCACTATCTGTTCTACGTGCCGACCGGACCGAACGACCCCAAGGTGATCTACGACACCGTCGCCACCCAGACGGCGATCGACAACCTGATCAACACGACCGGGCTGAACAAATATCGTGGCCAGGTGGCGCCGCGCAACGCCTTCAATTCGAAGTGGTTCTCGCGTCTCGATCTGCACGTCGAGCAGGAAATCCCGACGTTCATCGGCAAGTCCAAGATCTCGCTGTTCGGCGATATCGAGAACTTCACGAACCTCCTCAACCATAATTGGGGCGAGCAGCTGCGCGCCAGCTTCCCCTATTACAAGACCGTCACGCAGGTATCGTGCGTGGCAGCGGGGACCAACTCCTGCGCCCAGTACAAGTACACCAGCTTCAACCCGTCGAGTTCGGTGCAGGACCAGCTGATCGTGCTGCCGTCGCTGTACACGATCCGCGTCGGCGCGCGCCTGAGCTTCTAGGGCGTTCGCTTATGCTCGAAGAGGGCCGTCGTTCCATCGGGAACGGCGGCCCTTTTCGTTTTGCCCCCCGCTTTGCACCCGCCCCCCACCCGGTGTAGAGCCGCGGCGACGATGGCCACGCTTCCCGCCCAGCGGCATCCTGCTCCGCCGATCACGGCGCGCCCGTTTTTCGAGGACAAGAGCCGCGCCTTCTGGACGCTGCAGGCGGTCGGGTGGAGCGGGTATCTGGTCCTGCGCGGGGCGTCGTCGGTATCGAACCTGTCGCTCGAATCGATCATCCCCGTCATCATCGAGGCGATCGTCGGCTATTGCATCACGCTGCTGCTCTCCACGCTGTACGGTTATTACCGGCGGCTGCACCGGGTATCCGGCATCCTGGCGACCGTCCTGACGCTGGCCGGTGCGACCCTGCTCTACGCGACGCTCGACGCGTTCACCTTCTCCTTCATCCAGACGAGCGAGCCGGGCATCACGCTGACGCGCATGCTGGGCGCGACCTATGTCGCGTTCACCGTGCTCGCGGGTTGGTCGGCGCTGTATTTCGGGATCAATTTCTATCTGATCGTCGAGGACCAGATCGACCAGATGAAGGACCTGGAGACGCAGGCCTCGTCCGCGCAGCTGGCGATGCTGCGCTACCAGCTGAACCCGCATTTCCTGTTCAACACGCTGAATTCCATCTCGACGCTGGTCCTGCTGAAACAGACCGAGCGTGCGAACGCGATGCTGTCGCGGCTGGCATCGTTCCTGCGTTACACGCTGGCGAACGAACCCACCGCGCACGTCACGATCCAGCAGGAGATGGAGACGCTGAAGCTGTATCTGGAAATCGAGAAGATGCGGTTCGAGGATCGGCTGCGGCCGAAATTCGACATCGATCCGCGCGCCGAACGCGCCCGCCTGCCCTCGCTGCTGCTCCAGCCACTGGTCGAGAACGCGATCAAATATGCCGTCACCCCGCAGGAGGACGGCGCCGAGATCCGCGTCGCGGTGCAGCTCAGCGGAGATCGCGTGCAGATCGGCGTATCCGATACCGGCCCGGGCTTGAACGGCGCGCGCCAAAGCCCGAGCCTTTCAACCGGCGTCGGCATCGCCAATATAAGGGAGCGGCTGGTGCAGGCCTACGGCCCGGACCATCGTTTCGAGATACGCGCCATGCCGACCGGCGGGTTCGGGGTCGAGATCGAGATCCCGTATCAGCTGGAAGACATCAACAAAGAGGCCGCATGACCATTCGCACCATCCTCGTCGACGACGAACCGCTCGCGATCCAGGGCCTCGAACTGCGCCTCGCCGCGTTCGACGATGTCGAGATCATCGACAAATGCCAGAACGGCCGCGAGGCGATCCGCAGCATCAAGACGCACAAGCCCGACCTGGTGTTTCTCGACATCCAAATGCCCGGCTTCGACGGCTTCTCCGTCGTGCAGGGGCTGATGGAGGTCGAACCGCCGCTGTTCGTGTTCGTGACGGCGTATAGCGACCATGCGCTGAAGGCGATCCAGGCGGATGCGCTGGATTATCTGATGAAGCCGGTCGACGAATCGTTGCTGGCGGACACGATCGAGCGCGTGCGCCAGCGCCTGACCGAGAAGCGCGGCGTGGAGGAGGTCGAGCGGCTGCGCGAGGTCCTGGCCGATGTCGCACCCGAGGTCGCGGCCGAGATCGCCGCCGAGAAGAGCGAAGGCGGCGGCGACACGGTGCAGGCGAACCGGTTCGAAAAGCTGATCAACATCAAGGATCGCGGCCAGATCTTCCGCGTCGACGTCGACACCATCGAACTGATCGAAGCGGCGGGCGATTACATGGTCATCAACACCGGCGACAATTCGCTGGTGCTGCGCGAGACGATGAAGGACCTGGAAAAGCGGCTCGATCCGCGCCGCTTCCAGCGAATCCATCGCTCGACGATCGTCAATCTGGATCTGGTCAAACAGGTCAAGCCGCACACCAACGGCGAATGTTTCCTGGTGTTGAATTCGGGCGCCAGCGTGAAGGTCTCGCGCAGCTACCGCGACGTGGTGGCGCGCTTCGTCCACTAAGGCGCCGGTACAAGGCGGAGCGCTTCCGCGTCCGTCCCGAACATCTAGGTTCGCGCTTTCTTAACCTCGTTCCACTAGCGGGTTGCGGATGGTATAGGATACAGGATCGCGTTCGCCCATGATTTCGATCCCAGCATTCCGGTCGCCCACGGCCGCGCGGGTCCTGCGAATGATCTGCGACGGTTTGTCCGTGCGACCGGGCGAAGGCACCGATCGTCATCTGGCCAACCAGGTCGATGCGACGACGATGGCCGTGCGCCGGACGACGGTGCTGAGCCCGCCGGTGGCGATCGCGTTCCTGATGATCGAATGGCCGCACGCTGATCGCCTGGTGCTGGTGCTCGGGGTGATCGCCAAATGCCTGGTGGCTCTGGCGACACGGCGACACATCAAGCCTTTGACGAGCATCGCCGACGCCCCGCGTACCGCCCGCGATCAGATCGTCCTGGCGGGGCTGGCGGGCGTCTGCTGGTCGATCATCGGTATCGGAATGTCCGCCGGCAGCCTGCTGCACGTCTCCATTCTCCAGACTGCGTTCCTGATGGCGCTGATCGCGGTCGCGATGAGCATGTACATCAATCTGCCCCGCGCGTTCCTGGTGTTCTCGCTACCGATTCTGCTGACGATCACGATCGGCGCATGGAGCAATCTGAATACGTTCCTGGCCTTCGTCTTCCTTGCGCCGATGCTGCTCATCACCTGTATGCGAACGATCAACGACCAGACGCAGGCCTTTCGCAGTACCCTGCAGATGGCCGAGGATTTGCGGGAAAGCGAAGTCCGCCAAAGTCAGGCGCACCGCGAGCTGGAACGCGTGCGCGCGCAAGCGGCCGAACGGACGATCGAGAACACCCGCCTCGTCGAGGCGAACCGGCGCACGGCGATGCTGGCCCTGGCGGACCAGTTCGAAACCGACATCGTCGCGGTCGTCGATGCCGTGCTGAACGCGGTGCACGCGCTGGAGCATGCCGCCGCGAAGCTGACAGACGTGATCGACTCCGCGATCGGCGTATCGCGCGACGTCACGGTGCAGGCCGCCACGACATCGCGGTCCGTCACGTTGCTCGCCGAGGCAAGCGAGGGTGTCTCGCGCGGCATCGCTGCGATCGCCGCCCGGGTCGACGACCATGCGCGGTTGAGCGACGAAGCCTACCGCGTCGCGGAAGTCAGCGCCGCGCGTGTCGAGACCCTGTCCGACGATACACGCCATATCGGCGACCTCATCACCCTGATCAACGACGTCAGCGCGCAGACGAAGCTGCTGGCGCTCAACGCCACGATCGAGGCGGCGCGCGCTGGCGACGCCGGTCGCGGGTTCAGCGTGGTCGCCGCCGAAGTGAAGTCGCTCGCCGACCGCGCGACCATTGCCACGCAAGGCGTCACCGTTCGGATCGGCGACATCGTCGACCGGATCGGATCGTCGGTGGGCGACATCCGCCAAACCGCCACCGGCATCGACGGCGTGGCGCAGATCGCCGGATCGATCGCCAGCACCATCGTCGAACAGCGCCGCGCGACGGGTAGCATCGAACGCGAAACCCGATCCGTCGCGGCCAGCGTCACGGAAATGCACCGACGGATCGCTACGCTCGCCGTCCATGCGGACGGCGTCGGGAGCATGACCGGCGATGTCGCCACGACCGCCGCCGGCTTGACGGTACAGGCGCAACGCCTGGGCGATGCCACGACGGCGTTTCTCGAGAAGCTGCGCGCCGCCTGATCGCCGTCGATCGGGGGGCCGCCCCTCGCAAAACCATGCTGCATCTGCTAACGGCGCAGCCCATGCTCAACCTCAACAATATCACCGTGCGCCTGGGCGGGCGCGTCATCCTGGACGGGGCGACCGCGGCGCTGCCGCCGGGAAGCCGCGTCGGGCTGATCGGGCGCAATGGTGCCGGCAAGTCGACGATGGTGCGCGTGATCGCCGGGCTGCTGGAACCCGACGACGGCTCCGCGGACATGCCCCGCGGCGCGAAGATCGGCTATATCGCGCAGGAGGCACCGCACGGCGATGCCAGCCCGTTCGAGACCGTGCTGGCCGCGGACACCGAACGCGCCGCGCTGATGCTGGAGAGCGAGACCAGCGAGGATCCCGACCGGCTGGGCGACGTGTACGAGCGGCTGATCGCGATCGACGCGTACACCGCGCCCGCGCGCGCCGCGCAGATCCTGCTCGGGCTCGGCTTCGACGAGGAGATGCAGGCGCGCGCGCTCGACAGCTTCTCGGGCGGGTGGAAGATGCGCGTGGCGCTCGCCGCTTTGCTGTTCTCGCAACCCGACCTGCTGCTGCTCGACGAACCGTCGAACCATCTCGATCTCGAAGCGGTGATGTGGCTCGAGGATTTCCTCAAGGGCTACAAGGCGACGATCGTGGTGGTGAGCCACGAACGCGATTTCCTGAACAACGTCGTCGATCACATCCTGCACCTGCAGGGCGGCAAGATCACGCTCTACCCCGGCGGCTATGATGCGTTCGAGCGGCAACGCGCCGAACGGCTCGCGCAGATCGAGGCGGCGCGCGCGAACCAGGCGGTGCAGCGCGAGAAGCTGCAATCCTATATCGCGAAGAACTCCGCGCGCGCCTCCACCGCCAAGCAGGCGCAGAGCCGCCAGAAGATGCTGGCGAAGATGCAGCCGATCGCGGAGAGCTACAACGATCCGACGTTGTCGTTCGGCTTCCCCGATCCGACCGAACTGCGCCCGCCGCTCATCACGCTCGACATGGCGACGGTCGGCTATAGCGAGGTGCCGATCCTCAAGCGGCTGAACCTGCGCCTCGACCCGGACGACCGGATCGCGCTGCTGGGCCGCAACGGCAACGGCAAGACCACGCTCGCCCGCCTCCTCGCCGCGCAGCTCGCGCCGATGGAAGGCGAGATGGCGGCGTCGGGGAAGATGAAGGTCGGCTATTTTACCCAATATCAGGTCGAGGAACTCGACACCGACGACACCCCCGTCGAACATATGGCGCACGCGATGAAGGGCGCCTCCCCCGCCGCGGTGCGCGGCCAGCTCGGCCGGTTCGGATTTTCGGGCGACAAGGCGACGACCAAGGTCGGGCGGCTGTCGGGCGGAGAGCGCGCGCGGCTCGCGCTGGCGCTCATCACCCGCGACGCGCCGCACATGCTGATCCTCGACGAACCGACCAACCATCTGGACGTCGACGCGCGCGAGGCGCTGGTGCAGGCGCTCAACGCCTATACCGGCGCGGTGGTACTGGTCAGCCACGACCGCCACATGCTGGAGCTGACCGCGGACCGGCTGGTGCTGGTCGACGACGGCACCGCGCGCGAATTCGACGGCAGCCTCGACGATTACATCGCGCTGATCCTGAAGGGCGATGGCGGTGGAAAAGGCGATGCTGCGTCCAAGGAATCGCGGAAAGCCGACAAGAAGGCCGCGGCCGAGGCGCGCGAGAAGGACGCCGCGCTGCGCAAGAC
>CAXTVB010000006.1:0-24711 GCA_964247555.1 uncultured Sphingomonas sp.
GGCCAGGTGTACGAAAGCTTCAACATGGCGGAGCTGTGGAAGCTGCCGATCGTGTACGTGATCGAGAACAACCAATATGCGATGGGCACCAGCGTGAACCGCTCGTCCGCCGAGGACCAGCTGTACCGCCGCGGCGAGAGTTTCCGCATTCCCGGTATCCAGGTCGACGGCATGGATGTTCTGGCGTGTCGGGGCGCCGCAGAGGAGGCGTTGGCCTGGGTCCGCGCGGGCAAGGGACCGATCATCCTGGAGATGAAGACGTATCGCTATCGCGGTCACTCCATGTCCGACCCCGCCAAATATCGCAGCCGCGAGGAAGTGCAGGCGGTGCGCGACAAGTCCGACCCGATCGAGCATGTCAGGAAGCTGCTGGAGGAGCGGGGCGTGAAGGAAGATGTGCTGAAGACCATCGAGCAGGACACCCGCAAGACCGTGAACGCCGCCGCCGACTTCGCCGAGAGCGCGCCTGAACCCGATCCGGCCGAACTCTATACCGACGTGCTGGTGGAGCGTTACTGATGGCGATCGAGATCAAGATGCCCGCGCTGTCCCCGACGATGGAGGAGGGCACGCTCGCCAAATGGCTGATCAAGGAAGGCGACAGCGTCAAGTCCGGCGACATCATGGCCGAGATCGAGACCGACAAGGCGACGATGGAATTCGAGGCGGTCGACGAGGGGGTCGTGACGAAGATCCTGGTTGCCGAGGGGACCGACAATGTGAAGGTCGGCACGGTCATCATGACGCTGAAAGGCGAGGATAGCGCCGACGATGAGGGCGAACGCGCTGGCGACGCCGCGAATGCGCAGCCTAAGGAGGAACAGCCCGCCGATCAGGCGCCCCCCGCGCCCGAGAGCAATACGCCGCATCAGGTCGAGACCGGTGCGCGGCAGATGTTCGAAGCGGCGAAGCACGATGCCGAGGTCGCCGATCCCGCCGTCCCCGGCGGCACCGAGATGGTGAAGCTGACGCTGCGCGAAGCCCTCCGCGATGCGATGGCGGAGGAGATGCGGCGCGATGACCGTGTGTTCGTGATGGGCGAGGAGGTCGCGCAGTACCAAGGCGCGTACAAGGTCACGCAGGGGCTGCTCGACGAGTTCGGCGATGCCCGCGTGATCGACACGCCGATCACCGAATATGGCTTCGCCGGCGTCGGCACCGGTGCGGCGATGGGAGGCTTGCGGCCCATCGTCGAGTTCATGACGTTCAATTTCGCGATGCAGGCGATCGACCATATCGTCAATTCGGCTGCGAAAACCAACTACATGTCCGGCGGCCAGATGCGCTGCCCCATCGTGTTCCGCGGCCCCAACGGCGCGGCTTCGCGGGTCGGAGCGCAACATTCGCAGAATTACGCGCCGTGGTACGCCAGCGTGCCGGGGTTGATCGTGATCGCGCCGTACGATGCGGCGGATGCCAAGGGCCTGTTGAAGGCGGCCATCCGCACCGAGGATCCGGTCGTGTTCCTCGAGAACGAGCTGCTCTATGGCCGCACGTTCGAGGTACCCAAGCTCGACGATCACGTCCTGCCGATCGGCAAGGCGCGGGTCATGCGCGAGGGCAAGGATGTGACGATCGTCAGCTATTCGATCGGCGTCGGGTTGGCGCTGGAAGCGGCGGAGACGCTGGCGGGCGAGGGGATCGACGCCGAGGTGATCGACCTGCGCACGCTGCGCCCGCTCGACAAGGCTGCGGTACTGAAAAGCCTGGCGAAGACGAACCGCATGGTGGTCGCGGAGGAAGGCTGGCCGACCTGCGGCATCGCGTCGGAGATCATCGCGATCTGCATGACCGAGGGCTTCGACGATCTCGACGCGCCGGTGCTGCGCGTGACCGACGAGGACGTGCCGTTGCCTTATGCGGCGAACCTGGAGAAGTTGGCGCTGATCGACCCGCCGCGGATCGTCGCGGCGGTTAAGAAGGTCTGCTATCGATAGACGGCGCGCGTCACTTGGTGATGTGCGCCGTCGCGACCGCAGCCTGGAAGAGCTGGTTCAGCGCCGCCGAGATATCCTGATCGGTCGTGACCTTGTAATATAAGCCGGGCGAAGCGCAGGTCTGCAAGGCCGGTTCGACCTGCGGGAGATAGGGAACGACGTTGGTCTGCGACCAGCCGTCCCCGTCCATCGAGCTCTGCAGGAATTCGGTATAGATGATGCCGATCCGGATGCCGCGCGCCTTGATCGTGTTGCACATTGAGGTATCGAACGCGACCTCGGGCCGGCCGATCGAGCGGGTTTCGTCGCGCATACCGTCGGTAATGATGAACATGATCTCCTGCGGCGTGTCGCCCGACTGGTTGGTGCCGTTTCCGGGCGCGGGCATCGCCGCGTTCATGCGCGTGAAGGCGTCGCTGCTCGCGGTGTCGGCGTCGCCGTTGCAGTAGCTGCTCGTGGGGCAATTGTTGCTGTAGTAGAGCGACGTCTGGATGCCGTTCGCCGCCGTCGAGACGGTCGATAGCGCAGGCGTGACATTGCCCGTGGTCGGGGCGAGCTTCTGGAAGCTGTTTCTGGCTCGCGCGTCACCGGCTGCGAAGCTGTATAGCGCCGCCTGATAGGTCGCCTGGTTGTTCTGCTGCGTCTGGTTCGCGGTCGTCATCATCGACTGCACCGCGTTGCGCGCCTCCGTGATGCGGAGCGGGATGTTGTACGAATTCGCGACGGTGTAGTAATCCGCCATCGTACCGCTTTGCGTCCTGGCCTGCGCGTCATTGGTCGAATGGCAGGCGAAGGCGCAACCGCCCGTGACCGACCTCAGCTGCGTGATCCCCGCCGACGTCGCGGGGAAGGCCATCGATCCGGACGAGTCGATCAGCAGGTAGAAATCGATGTTAGGCGCCTGCTTGGCGCTGGTCGTCGACGTGCCGCTCAGTTCGATCTGCGGCATGTTCAGCAGCGTGCCGAATGAATTCTTCGACGCGGCGTGCCATGATACGGTCGTCGTCCGCGAATGCCCCGTGGTGCCGCTATCCGTGATGACGATGTGAAGCGTCCCGTCCGCGACATCGGCGACGGTGCTGGACTGCGAATAAGCGCAGCATCCGGTATTGTAGGGGGTCAGCATCCCCGACGTCCCATTCGCCTGCTGATACCACATATAGTAGGATGTCACCGCCGCGTTGAACTGCGACTGCTGCATCATCGGATTCGTAACCGTCGCCAATGCCGCCGCGTCGGCCAGCGCGTTCAGCCGCGTCTGCATCCGTGCGGCGCGGGCGTAGTCGATGCCCATACCCACCGAAAAGGTCAGCGGGATCAGCGCGAAGCCCAGGATGATGAATACGCTGCCGCGTCGGTCGCCGGCGATGCGCGACGGCAGGGCGGCGATGGCACGGATCAGGCGGGCGATGGGATTGCGCATTGGCTCAGCAACTACTGCAGGGGACGGAGGCGCTGTTGCGCGGCGACATGTAGATCGTGTCGCGCAGCGGGATCGGACCGATCAGCTTGGACGCGATGCCGGGGACATATTGATAGTTGATCTCGCTATAGATCAGGTACGTGTTGGCGACGTTCCAGAAGGCCGGCAGTGCCACCGCCGACCCCTTGGTGTAGCCGGTGCCGTTCAGCGCCTGGCTCCAGTCGACGGTCGCGTTGCCGAACACATCGACCTTGACCTGCGTCACGCGCAGCACCGCATTGGCCGCGGAATAGGGAATCATGATCTGCTGCGACGCGGCGAGGACCTGCTGCGCGCCTGCCGGGGTCAGCGAGGTGCTCTGCGTGGTCAGATCGGACAAAGCGCGGACGGTCGTCGTGACCTTTCGATAGGCCGAGACGGCATCCATAAGCTGATACCCGCCGACGAACAGCAGCAAGAGGATCGGCGCGGCGAACGCGAATTCGATCAGTGCGACGCCCCGCCGGTCGTCGTTCAGTCGCCGGGCCCGCCCGATGAGCGCGCGCAAGGTCATGACCCCGATGGCTCGGTCTTGAAGACCGACGTCGCGATCAGCAACCGGTTGCCCCCCGACATCGTCGTCAGGTCGAACCCCAGCGGCCCCTTGTTGACGGCCCAGATATACATGACCTTCACCGTCGTGATCTGGCCCGGACCGCCGGGCGCGTAGACCCAGTTGTTGCTCACTGCGCCCGTCGTCGGGTTGTAGGTCAGCGTCGGTGCGTTGGTGTTCGACGAGGAGAAGGTGGTCGCCGCTTCCACGTCCACCATCACGTTCGCGCATTTCATGAAGATGGGCAGCCCCGCGCAGACCGCGTTCGTGAACTGCGCCTGCGTCATGCCCGTCGCTTGTGCCGAATTGGTCATCAGCTGACGCGCGGCCTTGGCGGTCACCGTCTCCAGATTCTGCTGCGCGAAAAAGGTCAGCGAGACCTGGAGGATCGCGATGATGAGCGCGAATAGCGGCGCGGCGATGAAGGCGAATTCGATGATCGTGACGCCGCGTTCGTCGCGCGCCAGCCGGCACAGGCTGCCGCCTCGCCCCCGGCGACGGGCCGACGCAATCCTGATCGCCCTTAACGTCATCGCGTGATCGGTTCTTCCCATTGGTCCGATGCGTGTGGCGCAAACAGGTAAAGATGGGGTAAAGTCGGCAGCGCAACGCCCGCAATCCGCGGGACAATCTGGGATCGCCGATCGTGCCGCCTGTCGATCCGCCCGCCCCCGCGCCAGCCCCCTCCGACGCGCCCACGCGTGCCGCCGAGCGCCGGATCGTCATTGGATATGTCCCCGTCGATCGACGCGAAGGGTTCGCGGCGCTGCTCGCGCTCGACGACGCGCTGGCCGGGATCGTGCGGACGACCCGCGAGCCGATCGTCGGGCAGATGCGTCTGACCTGGTGGTACGAGGCGATCGAGGCGATCGACACGGGCACGACGCCGATCGGGCAGCCGGTCCTGATCGCGGTGGCGGATCATGCCCGGCCCCACGGCGTGACGGGGGCTGCGCTGGCGACGATGATCGACGGGTGGGAGGCGCTGCTGGACCCCGATCCGCTGGATTCGGCCGGTCTCGAGGCGTTCGCGAGCGCACGCGGCGGAACGATGTTCGCCGCGCTCGGACGGATGCTGGGCGAACCGGACGACGCGCGGTTGGCGCCGGCGGGGAAGGGTTGGGCGCTGGCCGATCTCGCCACGCACCTGCGCGATCCGGCACAGGCCGCGTTGGCGAGAGCGATAGCGGCGGACGCGCTGGACGGCCTATTCGCCCATCGCTGGCCGCGTCCGCTGCGCGCGATCGGCATGCTGGCGTTGCTTGCGCGCGACGGCCTGACCCTGCCGCCGCCGCGTGTCGGATCGCCGCGTCGCCTCGCACGTCTGCTAATGCATCGGATATGGGGGTGTTAGCTTCCGCACGGTCTTCTGCAGCGATAGTTTGCCCCGGAATGGCAGGGGGAAACATCCGATGTGGCGCTATGTGCTGGGGGGAGCCGCCGCGCTCCTGATGACGGCGGCTGGTATATTGTGGTTCAACGCGCGGGCGCGGACCACCGCCGCACCTTCATTGGCGACGGCACCGGCCGCGACCGGTACGGCCGCGACGGCGGGTGATGACGCACTACCGGCATCGGTGCCCGAAGCGACCGACCAGACGCGCGAGCAGAAGCGCTTTGTTCGCTACGACAAGGATCGCGACGGCATCGTGTCGCGCGAGGAATATCTCGCGTCGCGGCGCAAGGCGTTCGCGAAGCTCGATACCAACCATGACGGCCAGCTGTCGTTCGACGAATGGTCCGCCAACGTCATCGCGAAATTCGTCGCCGCGGACCATGACCGATCGGGCGGTATGACTCCGGCCGAATTCGCCGCGACCGCACCGAAGCGGACCGCGCACCCGCGCAAATGCCCGCCGGTCCAAGCCGCGCACGACGACGACCGCACGGAATGATGCCCTAGTCGACGAGGGCGTCGCGCTTCGCGCCCTCGACCGACTCCGCGATCCAGCCCGCGAGCGATGCCCGCGCGCGATCGGTGTACATGCGCTTGCGATCCGCCTTTTTCGTGCGACCGGGAATGGGTGGGAACAGGCCGAAATTGACGTTCATGGGCTGGTAGGTCTCCGCCGTCGCCGCGCCGGTGATATGACCGAGCAGGGCGCCGAGCGCGGTATCGACCGGCGGCGCGGCGAGCGTGCGTCCTGCCAGCTCGGCCGCGGCGAAGCGGCCCGCCATCAACCCTATCCCTGCGCTTTCGATATAGCCCTCGCACCCCGTGATCTGCCCCGCGAACCGCAGCGACGGCCGCGACTTGAGCCGTAGCGTCGCGTCGAGCAGGTCGGGCGATCGGATGAAGGTGTTGCGGTGCAGCCCGCCCAGCCTGGCGAACTCGGCATTCTCCAGCCCGGGGATCGTACGGAACAGGCGGACCTGATCCGCATGTTTCAGCTTCGTCTGGAAGCCGACGATGTTCCACAAGGTACCGAGCGCATTGTCTTGGCGCAATTGCACGACGGCATAGGGCCAGCGCCCGGTCTTCGGATCGTCGAGCCCCACCGGCTTCATGGGGCCGTAGCGTAGGGTATCCACGCCGCGTTCCGCCATGACCTCGATGGGCATGCAGCCCTCGAAATAGGGGGTATCCTTCTCCCAATCCTTGAACGGCGTCTTCTCGCCCTCGACCAGGCCGGTGTGGAAGGCCAGATACTGGTCCCGGGTCATCGGGCAGTTGATATAGTCCTTCGTCTCGCCCTTGTCCCAGCGGCTGGCGAACCAGGCCACGTCCATGTCGATGCTGTCGCGGTGGACGATGGGGGCGAGCGCGTCGAAGAATGCCAGCGCTTCCGCGCCGGTTGCCGCGCCGATCCCCTGGGCGAGCGCGGCAGCCGTCAGCGGACCGGTCGCGACGATCGCCGGACCGTCGGGCAGCCGATCGATCCGCTCGCGGACCAGGTCGATATTGCGATGCGCGGCCAGCGCGGCGGTGACGCCGGCGGCATAGCCCTCCCGGTCGACCGCAAGTGCGGAACCCGCGGGCACGCGGTGCTTGTCCGCCTCGCGCAGGATCAGCGAACCGAGCGTGCGCATCTCCTGGTGCAGCAGCCCGACCGCATTGGCGTCGGCATCGTCCGACCGGAAGCTGTTCGAGCAGACGAGTTCGGCGAGGTCGTCGGTCTGGTGGGCGGGCGTCGCTTCGCCGCTGCCGCGCATTTCGGACAGGCGAACCCTGAACCCTGCCTCGGCCAATTGCCAGGCGGCCTCCGACCCGGCGAGCCCGCCGCCGATGATGTGAATGTCGTGCGTCATGGCGTCCGGTTCGATCGAATGATCCCGAAAGTCACGGAAAATCGTTTGGGGAGGCGGTGAGTAAGTATCGAGAAGCGTTCTCCTCAACCCATTTCCGCCAAATACGCCTCCCCGGCGGAGGCCGGGGTCCAGTAGCGGCCGTTTTCATTGGGATGGGAATCCCGTCATCGGCAACGTTCGCCCGACTGGGCCCCGGCCTTCGCCGGCGAGGCTTTAATTCGCTGCGGGGGGCGAGAACCACGCACGTTGCTGGCACGCCACAATCCCCACCCCATATCGGCGCGATGAAAATCTACACCATCGGCTACGAAGCCACCACGATGGCCGACTTTCTCGCTGCGCTTGCGGCGGCGGGGGTGAGGCGGGTCATCGACGTCCGTGCGCTACCGCTGTCGCGTCGACCCGGATTTTTCCAAATCCTCGCTCGCGGCATCGCTGGCGGAGGTGGGGATCGGCTATGTCCATCTGAAGGCGCTGGGTACGCCTAAGCCGGGACGCGATGCCGCGAAGAAGGGCGATGTCGCGACGCTGCGCGCGGTCTATGCCGGGCAGCTCGAACTGCCCGAGGCGCAGGCACAAGCGGCGATCATGCTCGGGCTGGCGGCGGAGATGCCGAGCGCGCTGCTATGCTACGAACGCGACCCCTGCCATTGCCACCGGACGTTGCTGCTGGATGCGGTGGGTGAGGGGGCGGAGGTGGTCGATCTTTACGCGTGAGTTAGGCCGCGCCGATCGCATAGTGGATCGGCTTGAACGTGCCGCCATTGGAGTCCGGCGCCGAACAGGCGGTCAGGCCGATCACCAGATCCATCGCCGCGCGGAACACGATGCGATCGCCCGCCTTGCTGATCGGCGGCAGTACGCGCAACTTTCCAGTCTCTGAATCCACGGGCACGTTCATGAAGCAGTTGAACGCGGTCGGGATGTGGTCCGGCTGGACGCCATAGGGCAGCAGCGCGGCGGAGAGATTGCCAAAACAGCCGCGGTGCGGGGTAAGCGTCGGGTAGAAATGATGGAACGTGTCGTAGGAACAGGGCGTCAGCAGGAAATCATGCCGACCGACATCGTCGCGAACGATCTCCAGCATGGGCTGCGACCGGTTCGAATACAGGATATGACCAGTCGTGAGGTAAATCGTCTCGGCGTAGTCCAGCGAACGGCCCGACGACAGGACCTCGCCGATATCCTCCGCGTTGAACGCCAGAAGGTCGGCGACTTGTTCGCCACGCGGGTCGATGACCGCCAGAGTCGCGCCACGGTCCAGCCTGAACGCGGTCCCGCTGCGCTCGGGGATCTCGACGACCGTCACGGGGTCGGCCCACCATAGGAAAAGGGGCAGCGCCAGACATCGTCCACCGCCCGACCGCTATATTGGCGCGCTTCGCTCGTTTCGCCGTGGCGATCGAGCATCGGATTGCGCGATCCGGCGACGGCCTCGTCGCGGACCATGATCTTCTCGCGCATCGTCTCGTACCGGCCCTGCGCGCGCAGCGTCGTGAACTGGTCGTGCAGGTTGAAGATCATCGTCGGTTTCGCGAAACGGCGCGCCGGCCGGCTGGCGCGGGCGTGAAGACCGACGACGAAGAACGCCTCGCCGCCGAAGCTCAGCGAGAAATGCGGACTGTCGGGATCGGCGCTGACCCGATCGTCGTAGCTCTGCCCGCGCCAGACGTCCTTGTCCGACAGCGACTGGATCCGGGCCCAGAGCGCACGTTCGAAATCCGCCTCCTCCATCGCCTCGGGTTCGTCGAACACGACCGCCAGGCTGCGGAACAGCGCCGGATCGGCGCGGTACGAGCCGGCGAACTGCAGCAGCATGTCGTGGATGCGGACATCGTCCCAGGCACTGTCGATGCGGTTGCAGGACAACAGCTCCAGCGTGCCGCGCGCGACCGCCGCCTTGGCCCCAACACAGGGGAAATCGGCGGCCGCGATGTGATCGCGGAGCAAATTCTCGTTCACGGCCTGATGCTTATGCTGCCATGGGAATAAGGGGGATCGATGGAAAGTCATAGGGCACAAGGACGTTCACGGCTTGCATCCGTTCCCGGACATTGCCCTGGATTAGGACGTTCTTGGCCAAAGGTTCGGCAGGCGGCGCGCCACCGGCGCGCGCGTCAACAGGCGGCGGCGCGGGGCTGGATATGATCGTCGCACAGCGTCAGGTCGATGGGCGGCAAGGCTTCGAATAAGGGGCGCGCGACCAGAAAGCCCTGGACGAGATGGATACCGAGCGACCGTACCGCATCGAGCTCGGCGCGGGTTTCGATTCCCTCGGCGACCACGATCACGCCCATCTTCTCGCAGAGGCGCACGACCGCCTCGACGATCATCCGCCGCGACAGGCTGTGGTCGATGCCGCGGAGCAATTCCATGTCGAGCTTGATGACGTCGGGCTGGAACCGCGCCAGCAGCGACAGTCCGGCATGGCCCGCACCGAAATCGTCGAGCGCGGTGCCGAACCCCATTTCGCGATATTGCTCGATGACGGTCTGGACGTGCGCGGGGTCGTCCATCTTCTCGTTTTCGGTGAATTCGAACATCAGCCGATTGGTCGGAAAACCGGTCGCGGCGGCGGTGCGCAACGTGAGCTGGATACAGGCCTTCGGCGAATAGACGGCGTTGGGCAGGAAGTTGATCGACAGCCGGGCATTCTCCTTCAACATCCCGGCGGCGACGGCACGCTGGATCGCCATGACGCGGCATTGCTGATCGAAGGCATAGCGGTTTTCCGGCGTCACACGATCGAGCACGGTCTTGGCCGGTGCGCCGTCCGTCCCGCGGACCAGCGCCTCATAGGCCCAGATATATCCGGACCGCATATCGACGATCGGCTGGAACGCCATCGACAGGCCGAATTCCAGCCGCCGTTCGGCACGGCAGGCGTTGCATTGGCTAGGCTGGCGAGGCGCGCGGTCCATGGCCGGCAAATGGACGGGGAATGGTTAACATTCCCGGCGTGGATGATTGGACTTATCCGCCAAAACCGACAGTCCCGGTGCTTTTCCTAACCCGCGACGGGCAGCTTGACCGTTCCGTCGCCCTCTCGTTCCAGCGGGCCATAGGCGATGACCGTCTCCAGCAGCAGCGGGCCGTAGAGGTGCGGGAACAGCTGTCCGCCGCGGCTCTTCTCCCATTTCAGCGCCGCGCCGAACGATCCCAGATCGACTGCGGCGACGTGAAGGTCGGTCTGCCCGGCGAAATGCTTGTCCGCCGTTTCCGTCAGTTGCTCCGCGGTCGACAGATGCAGATAGCCGTCCGCCAGGTCCACCGGCGCGCCGGCGAAGCGGCCATCGGCCTCCAGCATCGCCATCTGCGCCGCGGTCAGGATCTTGTAGGCGGTTTCGGGCAGGTCGCTCATTCGCCGTCCTCCGGCCCTTCGGCCAGATCGTCGCCGATGATCGCGTCCGGGATCGGGGCGCCGGTCGCGGGCGCTTCGTCGGTCAATACGGCTTCCGCATCGCCCTCGGTCTCTTCGATACGCGCGGCGCTGACGACATGTTCGTCCTTCGCCACGTCGAACAGTTTCACCCCCGCCGAATTGCGGCTGATGACGCGCAGCGACGCGAGCGAGGTGCGGATCAGTTTCGCCTGATCGGTCACCAGCATCAACTGGTGCCCCTTCGATGCCGGGAAGCTCGCGACCACGGGACCGTTGCGGCCGATATTGTCGATGTTCGTGATCCCCTGGCCACCGCGGTTGGTCCGGCGATAGTCATAGGCCGACGACAGCTTGCCGTAACCGTTCGCGCAGACGGTCAGGATGAACTGCTCGCGCGCCATCATGTCCTCGAACGTCGCGCCGTCCATCTCGGGGCTGCCCTCGCGCTCCGCCTTCCACGGCGCGAATTTGAGGTAATCCTCGCGCTGTTCGGATGTCGCCGCGACGCGGTGCAGGACGGACAGCGAGATAACCGCATCCCCATCCTTCAACGCGATACCGCGGACGCCGGTCGAATTGCGGCTCTGGAATTCACGCACGTCATCGGCGGCAAAGCGGATCGCCTTGCCGGCCCGCGTCGCCAGCAGCACGTCGTCGTCCGCATCAAGCAATGCGACGCCGATCAGCCGGTCATCCTCATCCTCGCCCTCGAACTTCATCGCGATCTTGCCCGCGGTCGGTACATTGGCGAACGCGTCCATCGAATTGCGCCGGACGGAGCCCTTGGCGGTGCCGAACATGACGTGGAGCTTGCCCCATTCCGCCTCGTCCTCGGGCAAGGGCAGGACGGTCGAGATCGTCTCACCCGCCGCCAGCGGCAGCAGGTTCACCATCGGTCGCCCGCGGGTCGCGGGACCGCCCTCTGGCAGGCGCCAGACCTTCATCCGGTACACCCGGCCCAGCGTCGAGAAGAACAGCACCGGGGTATGTGTCGACGTCACGAACAATTCGGTGACGACGTCCTCATCCTTGGTCGCCATGCCGCTGCGGCCCTTACCGCCACGCGCCTGCGCGCGAAACGTGTCGAGCGGCGTGCGCTTGATGTACCCCTGATGCGTGACCGTCACGACCATGTCCTCGCGCTCGATCAGATCCTCGTCGTCGATGCCGTCGGCGGCGGCGGCGATCTCGGACTTGCGCGGGGTCGCGAATTCGAGGCGGATCGCGACCAGTTCCTCGCGCAGGACCGCGTACAGCTTCGCCCGGTCCGCAAGAATCGCGAGCAATTCGGTGATCGAACCCGCCAGTCCTTCCAGCTCGCCGCCGATCTCGTCGCGGCCGAGCGCGGTGAGGCGATGCAGCCGCAAGTCCAGGATCGCGCGGACCTGGATGTCGGACAGCCGGTACGTCGCGCCCGCGACCTCGGCGTCGAGCGCCTCGACTAGACGGATATAGGGCGCGATCTCGTCGATCGGCCATTCGCGCATCAACAGCGCGGTGCGCGCCGCGGTCGCGTTGGCCGACCCGCGGATGATGCGCACGACCTCGTCCAGGTTGGTGACCGCGATGACGAGGCCCAACAATATGTGCGCGCGATCGCGCGCCTTCGCCAGTTCGAACTTGGAGCGGCGCGTTATGACCTGTTCGCGGAACTGCACGAACGCCTGGATGATGTCGCGCAGGTTCAGCAGCTCGGGCCGGCCGCCGCGGATCGCCAGCATGTTGGCGGGGAACGACCCCTGCGCCGGCGTGTGCCGCCACAGCTGGTTCAGCACGACCTCGGGCGTCGCATCGCGCTTCAGCTCGATGACGATCCGGACACCCATCCGGCTCGATTCGTCGCGGATGTCGCTGACGCCCTCGACCTGCTTTTCCTTCACCGCCTCGGCGATCTTCTCGACGAGCGCGTTCTTGCCCTGCTGATAGGGGGTTTCGGTCAGCACGATCGACTGCCGATCGCCGCGATTTTCCTCGATCACGTGGCGCGAGCGGACGATGATCGACCCGCGACCGGTGTGATAGGCGGAACGCGCGCCCGCCTTGCCCAGGATGATGCCACCCGTCGGGAAGTCGGGCCCGGGGACGATTTCGATCAGCTGCTCGGTCGTGATCGCGCCCCCGTTCATTTTGGCGTCGATATAGGCCAGGCACGCGTCCACGACTTCGCCCAGATTGTGCGGCGGAATGTTGGTCGCCATGCCGACCGCAATGCCACCTGCACCGTTGACGAGCAGGTTCGGGAACCGCGCGGGCAGGACCGAGGGCTCGCGCTCCGAACCGTCGTAATTGGGGACGAAGTCGACCGTATCCTTGTCGAGATCGTCGAGCAGCGCGTTCGTGACCCGCGCCAGCCGCGCCTCGGTGTAGCGCATCGCGGCAGGCTTGTCGGGATCCATCGACCCGAAATTGCCCTGACCGTCGATCAGCGGGACGCGCATCGACCAGTCCTGCGCCATCCGCGCAAGTGCCTCGTAGATCGAACTGTCGCCATGCGGGTGATATTTACCCATCACGTCGCCGACGATGCGCGCGGACTTGCGGTAGGGCTTGCCCGCGACGAAGCCGCTTTCGTGGGCGCTGAACAGGATGCGGCGGTGGACGGGCTTCAAACCGTCACGGACATCGGGCAATGCGCGCGCGACGATGACGCTCATCGCATAGTCGAGATAGCTCGACTTCATCTCGTCGACGATCGAGATCGTCGAGATGTCGGAGGGCTCCGCGAGGAGGGTCTCGTCAGCCAAATTTCACGCTTTCGGGTTGTGTCGGTTCAATGACAGACCCTAGCCGACCAGCGGTCCGCTGACCACCCCCGCGCAGGGTTGCGCGGGGGCGGGAATGGCGCGAATCTTACTTGCAGGCCTTCTTCGTGGCGTTGCCCGCGAGCGAGCAATTATAGGTCACGGTCTTGCCGTTCGACAGCTTCGTCGTGACCATCCGGCCGGTCCCGGTCGTCTTCGTCGTCGCGGCGGCGGGCTTGGAGGCGAGGGCCGGCGTGGTCTTCGTCGTCGACGTCGACACCGTCTTCGCAGCGACGGTCGCCTTCGGTGCGGTCGTGACCTTCGAGGTCGTCACCGTCTTGGGCGTCGCGGCGGTCTTGGGCGTCACCGTCGTCTTGGTCGTCGTCTTCGCCGTCGCCTGGGGAGTCGGCTTCGCGGTCTGCGCCTCGGCGACGGTCGCGGTCGACAGCATCGCGGCGCCGGCCAGCAGCGCAGCGGACAGGGATTTAAGCATGGGAACGCTCCTCTCGTTATACGCCCCCCCGGGGGCGTTGCCGGGAAGCTGCGACAATATCGTTCCGGGTGCAACAAGCGAATAAAGTCAGGTCGGTCACGGGGCGATCTCTGCCCCGTCCCATGCGAAAAGCCGCCCGCTGTCCGGCGGTTTCAACCCGTCGATCACATCCAGCAATTGCACCGCGGCGCGACCGGGCGTGAACAGTCGCCCGGGACCGACATTGCCTTGAAACGGCTTCGAGAGCGCCGTGTCCACGGTGCCCGGATGCAACGCGACGACGATGCCGCGATCGTTGCGCCGCTTGTCGCCGATCGCGATGGTGCGGATCAACTGGTTGAGCGCGGCCTTCGAAGCGCGATAGGCATGCCATCCGCCAAGAGTATTGTCGGCGATGCTGCCGATCCGCGCTGACAATGCGGCGAACACCGTGCGGCCGGTACGCGGCATGATCGGCAGGAAATACCTGGCGACGATGGCGGGACCGATCGCGTTGATCGCCATGTTTCGCGCGATCCATGCGCCATCCAGATCGGCCAGCGCCTTTTCGGGGCCACGGTCGTCTTCGTGCAGCAGGCCGGTCGCGACGATGACGAGCGTTGGCGCAGGCCCCTTCGCGACGAGCGCCGCTACCGCGGCGATGCTTGCCTCATCGGTGAGGTCGATATGCCCGTCGCCTGCGAACGACCGCGCGAAGGCGTGGACGATGGCGAACATACCCTCGTCGCGGATCGCCTCGACCAATGCCGCACCGATCCCGCCCGACGCGCCGATGACGACCGCGCTCGCCATCGTCAGCGCCGCATGAACTGCCAGCGATTGTCATCGCTGGCGCTGGCGTCGAAGACATAGCCGTCGGTGTCGAAACCCCTCATGTCATCGGTCCGGTCGATCCGGTGTTCGACGAGGTAGCGCGCCATCATCCCCCGCGCTTTCTTGGCGTGGAAGCTGACGAAGCGCGGCCCGTCGGGACCGGGTTCGCGGAAGTCGACGTCGATAACGCGGATGGCGGCGGGCAGCTTGCCGGCGACCGACGCCCAATATTCCTGGCTGGCGAGGTTCAGGACGACCCCCGATCCCTCCTCCTCGAGGTCGGCGGCCAGGCGATCGGCGATCCGGTCGCCCCACCAGTCGGTCAGCTTGGACCGGCGCGGCGCCCAGTGCGTCCCCATCTCCAGCCGGTAGGGCCGCATCGCATCCAGCGGGCGCAGCAGGCCGTAGAGGCCCGACAACATGCGGACATGGTCCTGCGCGTAGTCGATCGCGGGCGCATCCAGCGTCCCGGCCTCCAGCCCCGTATAGACGTCACGGGCAAAGGCGAAGAGCGCGGGCCGTTCCGGCGGGTCGGGGAAATCGCGGAACCGCGCGGCGTTCAGCTTCGCCAGCGCCGGCGATATCTTCATCAGCGCGGACAATTTCTTCTGACTCAGATGCGATGCGGCCTTTGCCAGCGTATCCGCCTCGTCGGCAAAGCGCGGGCGGGTCGGGGTCAGCGGCGGCAGCGGCGTCTGGTAATCGAGCGTCTTGGCGGGGGACAGGGTGGCGATCATCCGGGTGCGCTAGCGGGGCCGGGCCGCACGTTCAATGCGTGTCGATGCAGGGAACGCGATCGGGAACCCGTGCGTCTGCGCTTCGCTTGAACGCATTCGACCCGCACGATACAGCGGCGGGGCAATCAGGGCGTGCATGCCACAAGGGGCGTGCGCCGGACGAGGGAGTTTCCGCATGAATAATATTTCGAAGCTGGCGCTTGCGCTCGCGCTCACGGGCAGTGCCGGCGTGCTGGCGACCTATCCCGCGATCGCTAAGGACAAGAAGGAAGAGGCGAAGCCCGGCCTGAAGCTCAGCCCCGACATCCTGAAAGCCGCGCAGGGCGCACAGACCGCGCTCGCCGCGAAGGACGTCGCGACCGCGGCGCCGCTGGTCGCTCAGGTCGAAGCCGGTGCGAAGACGCCCGACGACAAGTATCTCGCGGCGAATTTCCGCCTGAACCTGGAACAGCTGAAGCTGCAGGCGCAGACCGCGGCGAACCCCAATGCGCCGCAGGACAACACCCCCCTGATCGCCCCGCTCGATGCGCTGCTCGCCAGCCCGAACGTGCCGCCCGAGGCCCGCGGCCAGCTGCTGTATCAGCGCGGCGCGATCGCCTACAACGCCCGCCAATATGCCCAGGCGGCGCAGTTCCTGGCGCAGGCCAAGGCGGCCGGGTATCAGAACGAAAATCTCGACATGCTGATCGTCAAGTCGAAGATGGATGGCGGCGACGTCGCGGGCGGAGTCGCCGAACTGAACGGCGTGATCGACAAGGCGGCGTCTTCGGGCCAGAAGGCGCCTGAGGATTATTACCGCTACGCCCTGTCGAAGGATCTGGCCGCCAAGGACAATGCCGGTTCGTTCGCTTTGATGAAGAAGTACCTGACGGCCTATCCGACCGCCAAGAACTGGCGTGACATGGTGGTGATCTACGGGCTGCAGAACGGCAGCATTGCGACGCTGGACAATTCGCAGAAGCTGGACCTGTTCCGGCTGATGCGGGCCACGAAATCGCTCGCCGATCAGGTGGATTATGGCGATTATGCGCAAAAGGCCTATGATCGTGGTCTGCCTGCCGAGACGTTGACGGTCCTGAGCGAAGGAGCGGCGACGGGTAAGATGCCGGCGACCAATGGCGCGTCGAAGCTCCTGCGCGGATCGGCCACGGACGCACTGAAGAACCAGGGTTCGCTTACCGGACTGACGACGAAGGCGCAGGCATCCCCCAACGGCAAGCTCGCGCAGCAGACTGCGGACGCGTATCTGGGCGCGGACGACAATGCCAAGGCGGCGGACCTGTATCGCACCGCGCTGCAAAAGGGTGGCGTCGATGCGGATGCCGTCAACCTCCGCCTGGGGATCGCGCTGGCGCGGTCGGGCGACAAGGCCGGCGCAAAGGCCGCGTTCGCGCTGGTTAAGGGTCCGGAGGCGGGCGTCGCCGAATTGTGGGTCGTTCATGTCGATGCGCCCTCGGCCGGCTGAGAGCCGAGCCTTTATGAAACGTCATCCCGGGGACGCGCCCGGGATGACGAAGCCGCGTATTATTCAGGCGGAACCGGCACCCCGGATACCGACTTCGCCGTCCGGATCGTCAGCGACGTCTTCACGCTCGCGACGTTCGGCGCGGTCGTCAGGTGCGTCGTTAGGATTTCCTGAAAGCCGCGCAGGTCGCCCGCGACGATCTTCAGGATGAAGTCGATCTCGCCGTTGAGCATATGGCATTCGCGGACCTCGGGGATCGCGGCGACATGCGTCTCGAACGCGGCTAGGTCGGGTTCGGCCTGGCTGCGCAGGCTGACCATCGCGAAGACGGTGATCGGAAAGCCCATCCGCGCCGCGTCGAGATCGGCGTGATAGCCGCGAATGACGCCCGCTTCCTCCAGCGCACGGACCCGACGCAGGCATGGCGGTGCGGTCAATCCGACGCGTTCGGCAAGGTCGACATTGGTCATTCGGCCGTCGGCTTGCAGATGGCCCAGTATCTGTCGATCGATGCGATCGAACGCCATAGTGCGAATCTTTCTTCGAAACGGGGCACTTCGCCCGCGAAACCAGTCACGAACGTAGGATAATTGCGGGTAAACGCAATTGTCCCACATTGCGACGTGCCCAATAAGCCTGTTCCGGATCGCCGTGGTTGCCGTTAATGAATCGTTACGACCGGCGTCCAGCCGCGTCGGTCCGGAGGGATCGGTCCTTTGCGTTTCGACGACAGCCTGAAGACGATCCTGTCGGCGGACGCGACCACCGGTTTCGGCGCGCAATCGGCGTGGCGGCAGCTGGTCGACCTGGCCGGTCGCCGCCGGATCGCCGATATCGACGCAGCGATTGCCCGGCTGGGCATGTTGCGCGGGTCGGTGCCGGTCGCCGTGCGCGCGGCGAGCGGGCGGGCGCTGGCCTTTGCCGATCCGCCCGCGCCGCTGGTTGGATTCTTCGCCGAGGACGATCTGGCGATCGCGGCACCGGTACTGCGGACCGCGACGCTGGGCGCGGACGACTGGGTCGCGCTGCTGCCGCGGCTGACGCCCGCCGGCCGGTCGGTGCTGCGCCATCGTCGCGACTTGCCGGCACCCGTGGTCCGCGCGCTCGAAAGCTTCGGCTCGACCGATTTCGTGATCTCTTATGCTGAACCGGAGGTCGCAGCCGCGGCGCCGACAGCGGTGGTACCGGCGAACGACGCCGCGCCTGTGCGGCCCGACGCACCGCTGAGCGAAACGCCGTTCGTGACGCTCGGTACCGTGGCGCGGGGGCTGCCCGTGGTGGCGGAGGCACTGCGCCGGCGCGAGGCCGCGCCGATCGCCGACACGCCGCCCGCGGCGGGGCCGAACGGGTTCGTGATCTCCGACCTGGTTGCCCGGATCGATGCGTTCAACCGCACCCGGCCCGAGCCTGTCGGGGGTACACCCGCTGCGGCGCCGCCACCTGAAGGCTTCCGCTTCGAAACCGATGCCGCTGGCGTTATCCGCTGGGTGGAGGGCGTCGGCCGCGCCGCGCTGGTCGGCGTCGGGCTCGCGCATGCTGCCGGGCACGGCCCGGTCCGGACCGACGCGGTCGCTGGCGGTGCGCTGCGCCGCCGGGCCGATTTCGCCGACGCCAGGCTTGAGATCGAAGGGCAAAGCGACGCGGCGGGATCGTGGCGGCTTTCGGCCTTGGCGACCTTCGACCAGCGGACCGGCCGGTTCGGCGGGTTTCGCGGGGTCGGTCGCCGCCCCCGCCGCGACCAGAGCGCGACTGCACCGCCGGTCGCGGCGCCGACGAGCGGCGCAGACTCGCTGCGTCAGCTGGTCCATGAACTGCGGACGCCGACGAATGCGATCGCTGGGTTCGCCGAACTGATCGGCAGCGAATTGCTGGGTCCGGTCGCACCGGCGTACCGCGACCGCGCGCAGTCGATCCACGCGCAGGCGACCGGCCTGATCGGCGCCATCGAGGATCTCGACACCGCCGCGCGGATCGAGGGCGGTGCGTTGGAGTTGCGGCCGACGACGATCGATCTCGCGCCTCTGATCGCGCGCGTCGTCGCCGACCTGTCGCCGCTCGCGGCGATCCGCGGTGTCGCGTTGGCCGTCGAGCCCGCCGCGGACGGTTTGCAGATCGTCGGTGACGACCGCGCGGTCGAGCGGTTGGTGTCGCGCCTCGCCGCCGCGTTGGTCTCCGCTGGCGAGACCGCTGAACGGATCGGGATACGCATGACCGCTGACGATGCCGCGGTCGCGATACGGTTCGACCGGCCGCGGGCGTTGCGCGTCGCGAACGACGCCGCGTTGCTGAGCCTGGACGGCGATGGCGACACCCCGGGCGCACCGTTGCTCGGAACGGGATTTGCGCTGCGGCTTGCGCGCAACCTGGCCGCGGAACTTGGCGGCGGGCTGTCGATCGCGGCGGACGGGTTGACATTGCGGTTGCCGATGGCCGTAGATCGCAGCGTGGGGCAGGCATCGATCAACTGACGTGAGCGGGGGTGGGACGTCGCCTTACCGCGCCCCTGCGCCGACCCGTGCTCAGCGGATCGATTGGCCGGCGACGTTCGGAACGCGCTTTACCGTCTTCGTCGATGTCGAGGAGGAATTCGACTGGGCCGCACCGGCCGCGCGCGATCAGCGCGCGACGACCGCAATGGCGGCCTTTCCCGCGACGCACCGGCGGTTCGCCGATCGCGGCGTGCCGCTGACCTGCATGGTCGACCACCCGATCGCGGTCGATCCGCGGTCGGTCGACATCCTTACCGAGATATTGCGCGATAGGCGGTCGACGATCGGCGTTCAGCTGCACGCCTGGGTCACGCCGCCGTTCGACGAGATGGTGACCGGTCCGAACAGCTTCGCCGGCAACCTGCCGCTGGCGCTCGAGGCGGCGAAGATCGATGCCATGACGCATGCGATCCGGATCGCGTTCGGACTGACCCCCATCGCCTATCGCGCCGGCCGCTACGGCATCGGGCCGGCGACGCTGGGGCTGCTCGCCGCGCGGGGGTACCGGGTCGATAGCTCCGTGCGGGCGCGCTACGATTATTCGGCGGACCATGGTCCGGATTTCGCCGCGGTCGGACCCGACGCCTACCGCGACGGCACGATGATCGAATTGCCGCTGACCACCGTCTTCACGGGCGCGGCGCGGCGGGGCGGGGCGCGCCTCTATCGCATGCTGGGGCATATTCCCCGCGCCCGCGGGCTGTTGGCGCGTGCCGGGTTGTTGTCGCGCATCGCACTGACCCCGGAGGACATGCCGATCGCCGATGCGCTGGAGGCGGCGAATGTCGCGGTGGGAGAGGGCGTCCGCCTGCTCAATCTTTCGTTCCACTCGCCGTCGCTCGTCCCGGGGCACACGCCCTATGTCCGCGACGCCGCGGATCTGCGCCGGTTCGAGGGTTGGTGGGACGCCATGCTGGACCGGCTCGACCGGCTTGGCGTGGTCAGTGCCTCGCTGGCCGACATCCTGGCCGCGGTCGATCGCGGCGGCTGACCGCGTCCGGTTCCGTTACGGTACGCCGGACACCTGCCCGAACGGCAGCAATTGCGACGCCATGGACTTCGTCGCGCGCTGATCGCGCGCATGCAGCGGAGTCAGGATCGCCATCGCCGATCGCTGGAGGATCCGGTCGAGCGGGGTCGGCGTCGCGCCGCGGCTGGCCGCTTCGGCGAGTTGCAACCCGCGGGGATCGCCGGGATCGAGTTCCAGCCGCAGCAGCGCGGCCAGGCCGGCGAACAGTGCACGATTGCCTCCCGATGCGACCGCCCGGTCCAGCGCCGCAAGCCCGACCGCCTTTTGCGCCCCCAGCGCCGCACGGCCGATGAACCGGCCCAGCTTGAAGACGACGCCGACATGCCAGGCGCCGAACGCCAGCTGCGCCTCCGCGAATTGCGGATCGCGCGCGATCAGCGCCTCGAACGCGGTGCGCGCGGCGATCGCCTGCGACCGGCTTCCCGTCAGCTTCGCATCGTAACCGATCGCCGTCGCCTGCATCAGCGCCGCCTCGCTATCGCGCGGAGAACGCTGCAAAATGGCGGTCGCCGCCTGTGCCGCCAGTTCGACGTGCCGGCGCGCGGTCGCCAGGTCGCGATCGAGAAACGACGCCCGCGTCAGATACTCCCGCGGCGTCTCCGCCTGCGCCTGGGTGCACAGACACGCCATGCCGATCGCGAAGATGGGGCCAAAACCGGATCGGGTCATCTGGAAGGAATGCCGCGCTCAAGCGTTCGGGCGCAACCCCTGTTAAACTAAACCCATGATTTACCGGGATTTGGGGGGGCGTGGGACGGAATGGTCGGGGAGACAGGATTCGAACCTGCGACATCCTGCTCCCAAAGCAGGCGCGCTACCGGACTGCGCCACTCCCCGGTGCTGCGCGCAGTCGATTAGCGAAGCTAGTCGTCGGACACGCAAACCCGGCCGGGGCGCAAAGCGCCGCCGACGGCGCTGCTTTGCCGCGACGGGGTGGAGAAGGCAATGGCGAAGTGCGTACGCGAATCGCGGAGCTATTTGAAAGACGCGCAGGCTCGGCCGGCGCGCGTGAGCGGGTCCGACGACGCGATTTTGCCGCGGCGGGGCGGCGTGAGGGGCATGCGGGGATAAAGGCAGAGCGCCGCGGCTAAGCCGCGTCGTCGGTCGGCGCTTTTGCGCCGCCGGCCGTTCGCGCCTTGAGGCGCGCCGTAGCTTCGCTATGGCTTGCCCGACGCGGCGAAGTGGTGGGCCCGGCAGGACTTGAACCCGCAACCTATCCGTTATGAGCGGACAGCTCTAACCAGTTGAGCTACAGGCCCACGCAGGCGACGGTCCTAACGGCGCGTACGCCTGCTGCAACGAAAAAGGGCGCCTCCCGCGAAGGAAGACGCCCTTTCTGCGCAAACAAAAGCGATCGAGCGCGAACGCCCGACGGCGATCAATGCATGTTCTTGGTTTCGGCCTTCGCGTCGTCGCGGGCATTGTCGGCGGCCGCGTTCAGATTGTCGGCGGCGTTCGACAGCACGGCGGCAGCCGCGACATTGGTCGAATTGTCGGCGACGGCGTCCAGGTTATCGGCCTGCACTTCCAGGTTGTCGGCCAGCGCGTCTGCGTTGTTTTCCACTGCGGCGGCTTCGGGCGACTTGTGGCAGGCGGCCACGGTCATCAGGCCGGCGGCAGCGAGAACAAAGGCGATCTTCTTCATTCGTATGCTCCCAAGCATAAAAAATTCGCGGCCGACCCGATTGCCGTCGCGAAGCGGGTTTCATAGACGAGCTTCCGCAAGCGTCAAACCCCAATTCATCATTCGGTAATGTTGGCGTAAGCCACCTGTCCCATCCCGGCCCACCCGGTTCGTACGCGATCCGATCAGGGGCGCCCGCGGCGCGGCGCGACCGGGCCGATCTCCTCCGGCGCGTTGGCGACGATCGCCAGCATCGCGGTCCAGGCGGCGACGTTCTGGCGCAATTGTTCGGGATCGACCCGGTCCAGCGTGTCCTCGGGCGTGTGGTGCCAATCGAAATAGCGCAGCCCCGACTGGTTCAGGTCGATCGCGGCCACCCCCAGCGCCAGCGTCGGTTCGACATCGGTGCCGTCGCCTGCCTTCTCATGCCCGCGCACGACGCCGATCGGCGCGAGGGCCGCCGCGAGCCGGTCTCCGACCGCCGCCGCGCCGTCGGGCAGGTTGGTATTGATCCGCCAGACCCGATCGGCGCCGAAATCGGACTCGCTCGCGGTTGCATGGCGCTCGCCGGCATGCGCCTTAGCATAGGCCGCGCCGCCGAAGCCGCCGGTCTCCTCGTCGCCGAACCACACCACGCGGATCGTCCGCCGCGGCCGGCCGGGGGCGTCCATGACGAGCTTCGCCGCGGCGGTCGTGATGGCGATGCCGGTTCCGTCGTCGATCGCACCGGTGCCGAGGTCCCAGCTGTCGAGATGCCCGCCGATCAGCACGATCCCCGCCTTGGGGTCGGTGCCCGGCACGTCCGCGACGACGTTGCCAGACGTCCGAGGCCCGACGACGGTCGGGGTCAGGGTCAGATGCAGCGTCACCGGCTTTCCGAGCAGCAGCATCCGTTCCAGATTTTCCGCATCCGCCACCGACAGCGCGGCAGCCGGGATCGGCGCGACGCCGGCGGGAAAGTTCGTGACGCCGGCATGCGGGCCGCGGCCATGGTCGGTGCCGATCGAGCGGATGACGATCGCCGCCGCGCCCTTCTTGGCCGCGATGGCGGGGCCCACGAAGCGCGCTGCGCCCTGGCTGCCATAGCTCGAACCGTCCTGTGTCGGCGCCATCTGGTTCGACACGAACGCGATCCTGCCACCGAGGCTGTTGTCGGGAACGGCCATCAGCTCCGACAATGTGCGGAAATAGGCGACGGGTAACGTCAGGCCCGCGGCCGATGTCGCGCCCGAATTGCCGAGCGCGGCCAGGCGGAGCTTCTGCGGATAGGGGGCGACGACCTCCGCGCTGCCCTCGCCGCGCAGCCAGACGGTATCGAGCTGATAGGGCTCGACATGCACGTTCCTGAAACCAAGCGACTTCAGCTTCGCGACCGCCCAGGTTCGCGCTCGTTCCTCGGCCTCGGTGCCGTCGAGCCGCGGGCCGACTTCGGTCGTCAGCCCCTCGACGATCTTGAAGGCGGTGTCGTCGCTCATCGCCTTGTCGCGCAACGCCGCGACCTTCGGGTCGACCGCCGTAGCTATGGGCGTCGGCCGCTGCGCGAGGGCAGGAGTGGCGATCGTCGCTAGGCCGAACAGGGCGAGGTCGAGGCGCTTCATGGGTCACTCCCGTCGGGAAAAGAGCCCCTTGGTAAGGGGTAACCGCGCAATCCGGCAAGCGTTCGTGGTTCGCCTTCCGCGAGGGTGGCGTTCGTCCGGGCGGGCCGCTAAAGGGCGTGCCATTCTCCAGCCCCCTATCCAGGAGCGCGAGCCCCAACATGGCCGTCCAGTACACCTATGTCATGAAGGGTCTGTCCAAGACCTTCCCCGGCGCGAACAAGCCCGTGCTGAACAACATCCATCTGCAGTTCATCCCGTCGGCTAAGATCGCGATCATCGGTCCCAATGGATCGGGCAAGTCCACGCTGATGAAGATCATGGCTGGGATGGACCCGGACTTCGTCGGCGAGGCTTGGGCCGCAGAGGGCATCAAGGTCGGTTATCTGGCGCAGGAGCCGCAGCTCGATGCGTCGAAGGACGTGATGGGCAACGTCAAGGACGGGGTGCGGCCGGTGGCCGACCTGGTCGACCGGTTCAACGCGATCTCGGCCGAGATGGGCGATCCGCAGGACGACACCGATTTCGACGCGCTGATGGAGGAAATGGGCGACCTGCAGGCGAAGATCGACGCGGTCGACGGCTGGGCGCTCGACAGCCAGCTGGAACAGGCGATGGAGGCGTTGCGCTGCCCGCCGGGCGATAGCGCGGTGACGAACCTGTCGGGCGGCGAGAAGCGCCGAGTGGCTTTGTGTAAGTTGTTGCTGGAAAAGCCGGATACCCTGCTGCCCGACGAACCGACCAACCATTTGGACGCGGAAAGCGTCGCGTGGCTGGAGAATTACCTGAAGGAATATGTCGGCAACGTCATCCTCGTGACGCACGATCGCTACTTTCTGGACAATGTCGTCAACTGGGTCTTGGAGCTCGATCGCGGGCGCTATTACACCTACGAAAGCAACTATTCCGGCTATCTGGACAAGAAGGCCAAGCGCCTCGAGCAGGAAGAACGCGAGGAGCAGGGCAAGCAGAAGGCGATCGCCGACGAGCTGGCCTGGATGCGCCAGACGCCGAAGGCCCGCCAGACGAAGTCCAAGGCGCGCATCCGGGCGTTCGACGAGCTGATGGAAAAGCAGGAGAACCGCGTCGCGGGCAAGGCCGCGATCCTGATCCAGCTGCCCGCGCGGCTGGGCGGCAAGGT
>CAXTVB010000006.1:24721-25096 GCA_964247555.1 uncultured Sphingomonas sp.
GGCGAAGGGCCTGACCAAGGCCTATGGCGACAAGCTGCTGTTCGACGGACTCGACTTCACGCTGCCGCCAGGCGGGATCGTTGGCGTGATCGGGCCGAACGGCGCCGGCAAGTCGACATTGTTCAAGCTGATCACCGGGCAGGAAACCCCCGACACGGGGACGATCGAGGTCGGTTCGACGGTGAAGCTCGGCTATGTCGACCAGAGCCGGGATGATCTCGATCCGAACAAGAATGTCTGGCAGGAAATCTCCGACGAGCTGGAGATCTTCCGCTTCGGCAAGCAGGAGATGGGGACGCGCGCGTACGTGGGCGCGTTCAACTTCCGCGGGCCGGACCAGCAGAAGAAGGTCGGCCAGCTATCGGGCGGCGAGCG
>CAXTVB010000007.1:0-24543 GCA_964247555.1 uncultured Sphingomonas sp.
CCGCTTCTTCGGCGGACAAGAAGAAGCGGGACCCCGGCTCAAGGCCGGGGTGACGGAGGATTTTGTAACCGCGGATCCAAACCAAGCAGGAAATGACATGACGAAAACGGCATTGGTAACGGGCGCCACCTCGGGCATCGGCGAAGCGACGGTCCGTGCGCTGACCGGAGCGGGCTGGCGCGTGGTGGCGACGGGCCGGCGTCAGGATCGGTTGGCGGCGTTGGCGGAGTCGATCGGCGATGCCGTGCACGCCGCGGCGTTCGACATCCGCGATGCCGATGCGACCGCGGCTGCGATCGATGCGCTGCCGGAAGCGTTCGCCGGCATCGACCTGCTCGTCAACAATGCCGGGCTCGCACTGGGCACCGCGCCTGCGCAAAAGGCCGATCTGGACGATTGGCGGACGATGATCGACACCAACGTCACCGCGCTGGTCGGTATCACGCACCGGCTGCTGCCGGGTCTGATCGCGCGCAAGGGCGGAATCGTGAACCTGTCCTCGGTCGCCGCGACCTACCCCTATACGGGCGGCAACGTATATGGAGGGACGAAGGCGTTCGTGCACCAGTTCACGCTCGGGCTGCGCGCGGACTTTCACGGCACCGGCGTGCGGGTGAGTTCGATCGAGCCCGGCATGGTCGAGACGGAGTTCACGCTCGTCCGCACGGGTGGCGATGCGGAGGCGTCGGACACGCTCTACGCCGGTGCGAACCCCATGACTGCCGAGGATATCGCGGCGACCATATTGTGGATCGCCACCCTGCCCCCGCATCTCAACATCAACACGCTGGAACTAATGCCGGTCAGCCAGTCCTTCGCCGGTTTCCAGGTCGCGCGCGGGGGCTGATCCGGCCTCGTCCGATTATATGCAAACATATTCGCAGAATGTGGTAATGGCGTGCATCACTCGATCGAACCTGGGCGTCCGGTGACCGTAAGCAGCGTGCTTCAGGCAGCGTGCTTTCGCCCGAACGATCGAGACAATCGCATGCCGACCCATCACCGCGCGGACCAGGAACGTACGCCGTTCCTGCGATCGATCGCGCGTCCGGTTTGGCTAGCGGGTCGCGATCGAAGCGACCGGCAAGGAGCCAGCATATGTCACGTGCGATGAACGTCACAGCGAACAAGGCGGAAGTTACCGCGATGTGCGCAAAGCATTCGGCGAATATCAGCGCGATCGAAACCTTGTTGTCGGGCGGAACGCGTGTCGTCCTGAACAACGGCGACGACGCGGACACCATTCGGCACGCCTTTCGGACCAAGATCATCAACGGTCCGGTCGTCCGGAGCATGTGGGTCCGCAACGGCTGACCCCATATCACCACCCCGCCCCCGCCCCGTCGTCGATTCCATCGCCGGCGCAGCACGGGCGGGTTCTACCAAGAGAAGTCAGGAAACTACTATGATCACCGGCACCGTCAAATTCTTCAATTCCGAAAAGGGCTATGGCTTCATCGCGCCGGAAACCGGCGAGGGCGATGCCTTCGTGCACATCAGCGCGGTCGAGCGCGCGGGCATGACGACCCTGAACAAGGATCAGCGCGTCAGCTAGCAGCTGGAAACCGAGGCCCGGCGGAAGACGTCGGGCGGCCAATTGCAAGCGGGGTGACCGTTACGCCCGATCCGGTCGACGCTCCGACCAGCAAGCTCGATGACTATCGGGCGAAGATCGTCGCGAGCGAAGCCGCGGCCGAGGCATCGACCTCGGAGCGCGATCGCGCCTTTCACCGTCGGGCATCGTCGATCTGGCGCAAGCTGATCCACAATATCGACGAGACCGAACGGCGCATCGCCAGCCAGCCGCCTGTAAAGGCGGATGGAAAGGGGTCGCCCAGGCGACCCTGAACCCGCGACCCGGATCGGGCGGGAATATGGCGGTTCGCGTATCCGGCTACACGGATAGCGCGAGCCGCCATTTTTTTGGAAATGACGCGCGGTCAGCCGCCTTCGAACCCCACCTCCAGCAGATGCGCCACGCGCAGATCGCGCGCCGCCGCACTGCGTTCGCCCAGAACGACCGCGATCAGCCGCTTGCCGTGACGCTTGGCCGACGCGGCCAGATTATAGCCGGCGTCGACGGTATACCCGGTCTTGATCCCGTCCACCCCCGGCACGCGCCCGAGCAGATGGTTGTGGTTGGCGATCGTCCGGTTGGCCCAGCGGAACGACCGCGTGGAGAAATAGTCGTACCCCCGCGGATGCTCGCGCAGCATCGCCAGCGACAGGCGCGCGATGTCGTGCGCGGTCGTGCGATTGCCGCGGCTCGTCAGGCCGGTCGCGTTCGCGAAGCTGGTGCGCTCCATGCCCAGTGCCCGCGCTTTCGCGGTCATCGCCCGTGCGAACGCCCGCTCGCTGCCGCCCAGCCGCTCGGCCAGGGCGACCGCGACATCGTTCGCAGAGTCCACGACCACGGCCTGGATCGCGGTGCGGACCGACAGCGACCGGCCCGGTTTGAGCCCGAGCTTCGACGGCTGTTGCGCGGCGGCGTGGCGCGACATCGCGATCGAATCATCGAGGCGAAGCGTTCTCGCCTCGATCGCGTCGAACACCAGGAACAACGTCATCATCTTCGTCAGCGACGCCGGCGCGCGCACGAGATCGGCATCACTGGCGTACAGCGTCTCGCCATCGCCCGCATCGATCACCAGCGACGATATGGTGCGCGGCGGCATCGGCCGTGCATCGGCGCTACTTATCGACGAGCAGGCGATCCCTGCCGCCACGCAAATCCGGACGACCGGACGGTTGAACCCCATCACGCCGCAAACCGCTCCTGGATGGGCCCACCGGATCGCGGGTCGGCCGCAACATGCTGTTTCGGTTCGATGTTGTCGAAGTTTGTCATCGCGCCACGATGCGGCGGCGATGGTGAACGAACTATGGACGCGGCCAAGCATCTTGCGGCGACGCGGTGGGGCGCTAGGGGGCTGGCGATGGCCACCGAACCCCTTCCCGCGCTTGGCTTCGACTTCGGGACGACGAACTCGGTCGCCGCCATGTCACAGGGCGTCGGCGAAGCGGACTTGGTGATGCTTGATGGCCCGGATGATCGCGTCGCCGTCTTCCGCTCCGCCTTATGCTTCTGGGAGGACGGTGGCGGCATCGCGGTGGATGCCGGACCCTGGGCGATCCGCGAATATCTGAGTTATCCGCAGGACAGCCGCTTCATCCAGTCGTTCAAATCGGTCGCCGCCACCGCCAGCTTCGAACATGCGACCATCTTAGACCGCCGTTACCGGTTCGAGGATCTGGGATGCCTGTTCCTCGACAAGCTCGCCGCCCGTGCACGCGGCCTGCTGGACGGCGGCGCCCGACGGATCGTCGTGGGCCGACCCGTCGAATTCGCCGGCGCCCGCCCCGACGAAGCGACCGCTCGCACGCGGTACGACGCGATGTTCTCGCGGTTGGGCGTCGAGGTCCATTATGTCTACGAACCGCTCGGCGCGGCGTTCAGCTATGCGTCCCGGCTCACCGAACCGGCTACCGTCCTCGTCGCGGATTTCGGCGGCGGCACCAGCGACTTCTCCGTCGTCCGCGTCGAGGCGCCGGGTGCCGCGCGACGGTGCGTGCCGCTGGGCCATGCCGGGGTGGGCATCGCCGGCGACCGGTTCGATTTCCGTATCGTCGACCATCTGGTCATGCCGTTGCTCGGCAAGGGCGGCGCGTATCGGTCGTTCGACAAGGTGCTCGACATCCCCGGCGGCTATTTCGCGGACTTTGCCGATTGGTCGCGGCTGGCGCTGATGCGCAACCGGCGCACCTTGGCGGAACTGGAGAAGCTGCGCCGCGCGGCGATCGATCCCGAAGCGATCGGACGGATGATCGCGGTCATCGAGGAAGAGCTGGGCTATCAGCTATACGACGCGGTTGGGCAGTTGAAGCGCGCGCTATCGACCGCGGACACCGCGCATTTCCATTTCGCAGGCGCCGGGCTGGCGATCGAAGCAGACGTGACGCGCGCGGATTTCGAGGCGTGGATCGCGCCCGATATCGTGCGGATCGAAGCGGCTGTGGATCGGGCATTGGCGGCGGCGGCGACCGAAACGGGAGCCATCGACCGGGTGTTCCTGACCGGTGGGACGTCGCTGACGCCGCGCATCCGCCGGCTGTTCGTCGAGCGGTTCGGTGAGGCGCGGATCGCGTCGGGCGGTGAGTTGACGTCGATCGCGCATGGGTTGGCGTTGATCGGGCAGCAGGCGGATTTGGGGGCCTGGGCGAGTTGAACCCACCCTCATCGTCACCCCGGGCTTGACCCGGGGCCCCGCTTCTTCGGCGGACGAGAAGAAGCGGGATCCCGGGTCGAGCCCGGGATGACGATAGCGGGTCCCGCCGCGGCGAAGCCGCGTCGTCGGTCGGGGCTTCGCTCCGCCGGCCGGGCGTGTGCGTCTCGGCAGCAGCGGCGCTGCTGCCGTGCGCATCACGCCGCAAACTGGTTCATCGTGTTATGCGCGCCACCAGCCTTCAGCGCCGCCTCGCCGGCGAAATATTCCTTGTGATCGTCGCCGATGTCCGACCCGGACATGTTCTGGTGCTTCACACACGCGATCCCTTCGCGGATTTCCTTGCGCTGCACACCCTTCACATAGCCCAGCATCCCAGCCTCGCCGAAATACTCGCGCGCGAGATTGTCCGTCGACAGCGCAGCGGTGTGATAGGTCGGCAGCGTGATGAGGTGGTGGAAAATACCCGCCCGCGCCGCCGCATCCCGCTGGAAGGTGCGGATTCGCTCGTCCGCCTCGTCGCCGAGCGCGGTACCGTCGTAATCGACCGACATCAGCCGCGCACGATCATAGGCCCACACGTCCCTGCCCTCGTGCGCCCACGCATCGAACACCTGCTGGCGGAAATTCAGCGTCCAGTTGAACGACGGCGAGTTGTTGTAGACCAGCTTCGCGTTGGGGATCACCGCGCGGATGCGGTTCACCATGCCGGCAATCTGTTCGATATGCGGTTTCTCGGTTTCGATCCACAACAGGTCCGCACCGTTTTGCAGCGAGGCGATGCAATCCATCACGCAGCGATCCTCGCCGGTGCCGGCGCGGAACTGGAACAGGTTCGACGGCAGCCGCTTTGGCTTCATCAGCTTGCCGTCGCGATTGATGACCACGTCGCCGTTGATCGTCGATACGTCGGTCACCTCTTCGCAATCGAGATAGCCGTTATACTGGTCGCCGAGATCGCCCGGCTGCTTGCTGACCGCGATCTGCTTCGTCAGGCCGGCGCCGAGCGAGTCGGTGCGGGTCACGATGATGCCGTCCTCGACGCCCAGTTCCAGGAAGGCGTAGCGGCAGGCGCGCACCTTCGCCAGGAAGTCCTCATGCGGCACCGTGACCTTGCCGTCCTGGTGGCCGCACTGCTTTTCGTCGCTGACCTGGTTCTCGATCTGGAGCGCACATGCGCCCGCCTCGATCATCTTCTTGGCGAGCAGATACGTCGCCTCGGCATTGCCGAAGCCCGCGTCGATATCGGCGATCACCGGCACGACATGCGTCTGATAGTTATCGATCGCATGCGTCAGCCGCGCCGCCTCGATCGCGTTGCCAGCGGCGCGCGCCTTGTCGATGTCGCGGAATATCATCCCCATCTCGCGCGCATCGGCCTGGCGAAGGAAGGTGTACAATTCTTCGATCAGGGCCGGCACGCTCGTCTTTTCATGCATCGACTGATCCGGCAGCGGCCCGAATTCGCTGCGCAGCGCAGCGACCATCCAGCCCGATAGATACAGATAGCGTCGCTCGGTCGAGCCGAAATGCTTCTTGATCGATATCATCTTCTGCTGGGCGATGAAGCCGTGCCAGCAGCCCAGCGACTGGGTGTAGTGCGCCGGATCCGCGTCATACGCCGCCATGTCGCGGCGCATGATCGCGGCGGTGTAGCGGGCGATGTCCAGCCCTGTCTGGAACCGGTTCTGCAAGCGCATCCGCGCCACCGACTCCGCATCGATGCCGTCCCAGGTGCCGCCATGGCGCTTCACCAACTGGCTGATCTGGCTCGTTTCGTCCTGGTAGGTCATCGGGCATCCTCGAAGTTGGGTCGGGAGGAATGACCGCCGGCGGATTGCCGCCGACGGTCACCTTTCCTCCCCAGGAAACGGGTAGCGTTCAGCCGAGCCGGCCGAGCCGGTGATACAGGCTGGAGAAGCGCGCCGAGCGGGGATCGTCGGCGATCTTGCGCACGTAATCGGCCAGCGCCTCCTTCATCAGCACGAAATCGTCGGTGGAGAAAACGGCGCGGCTGGGGCGGGGTTGGTCGGTCATGATGCGCTCCTCTCTGGCGGCTTGGCGCCGGGATGAGTGTGGATTATCCCGCTATTTCACGACCAAACAGGGTTTCGTGACGAATTTCGTGTCGACAGGTCGCGGTTACGGCTATCATCGCATAATCAGGCATGGTTATTGTAAAGATGTTTACACACTGGGGTGTCGTGCGTGGCGAAGGACAAATTACTGGCAGGGCATGCCGTCCGTCGCCTGCGTCGCCGCACCGGGTTGACCCAGGCGGCGATGGCGGAGATGCTCGACGTGTCTCCCAGCTATCTGAACCTCATCGAGCGGAACCAGCGCGCGCTGCCTGCCGGGCTGCTCGTCCGCCTGGCCGACACGTTCGATTTCGATCCGCGCGCGCTGGCGGCGGGGGAGCCCGGCGGCGGGGCGGAGGCGATCCGGCGGCGACTGGGTGATCCGCTGTTCGCCGATCTTGAGGTCGACCGCCACGAAGTCGAGGAATGGCTGGCCGCGGCACCCGGCGGCGCGGAGGCGTTCGCCCGCGCGTTCGATCGCGGCGGTGCTGGCCATGCGGCGACCGAGGCGACCGACCCGCGCGCGATGACGCGCCGTGAAATCGATCGGTGGCGCAACCACTTCCCCGATCTGGACGCCACCGCAGAGACGCTGGCGGACGAACTGCGCCTGGTGGGGGCGGACCTGTACGGCGCGTTGGTCGATCGGCTGCGCGTGAAGCATGGCCTGTCGATCCGCGTCCTACCCGTCGATGTCCTGCCCGACCGGCTCTACCGGCTCGACCTTCACGCGCGCCAATTGCAGCTGAGCGAGACGCTCGGCTCCGCCGCCCGCACCTTCGCGCTCGCCACCCAGCTGGCACAGATCGAGGCGCGCGCCGAGATCGACGCGCTGGCCCGCGGTGCGGCCTTTTCCGATCGCGCGGCGGAGCGGCTGTTCCGCCGGCACCTCGCCAGCTATTTCGCCGCGGCGATAATGATGCCCTATGCCCGTTTCCTGCGCGCGTGCGAGGCGAGCGGGTACGACACCGCGACGTTGCAGAACCGCTTCGGCGCCAGCTTCGAACAGGTCGCGCACCGGCTGACCACGCTGCAACGCGTCGGCGCGCGCGGTCTGGCGTTCTTCATGATCCGGATCGACCGCGCGGGGCAGTCGTCGAAACGCCATGCGGGATCGAGCGGCGCGGCGCTGGTGGAGGGCGATGGCCGCTGCCCGTTGTGGCGTCTGCACCATGCGTTCGACCGGCCGGGATCGCTATCGGTACAGTTGGTCGAGCTGGAGGACGGGGTGCGCTGGTTCACGCTGTCGCTGGCGGTGCGCGGACGCGGCGGCGCGGTCGGGGACGGTCCGGCGGCGGTGCCGGCGGCGTTCGCTGTCGGGATCGGCGTCGCTGCGACTCAGGCGGCGGGGCTGGCCGCGGCGCGTGGGATCGACCTGGAGGGGCCCGCGACGCCGATCGGGCTCGGCTGCCGGTCGTGTCTGCGCAGCGCCTGCCCGCAACGCGCCGCCCCACCCATCGGCCGCGCGCTGGTGGTCGACGATCGCGAACGCGGCATCGCGCCCTGGCGCTTCGGCGGCGAGTGACGGGGCTCGACGCTGCGAATCCGTCAGCCGGGGCGAGACTTCCGCGTGGAAATCGGTAAAAGGCGCGTTTTGGCGGTCGCGCGACCGCCGCAATCCAACGGATAGGCGCATGGCAGGTTTCAAGGTTCCCGATTTCAAAGAACGTACCGCGGCGGCCCGCGATGCCAAGCAGCGCGCGCTGGACCAGCTGCGGGCCAAGCCCGCACTCGACCCGGCGATCGTCGCCGAACGTCAGGCCGCACGCGAAGCCCGCGACGCCGCCGCCGCGGAGAAGCGCATCGCCAAGCAGCAGGCCGCCGAGGAAGCCCGCGCCGCCCGCGAAGCCGCCGCCGCCGCCCAGGCGGAAGCCGCCGCGGCTGCGAAGGCCGAGGCTGCGGCCCAGGTCGTGCCGGATCGCCCGCAGCCGACGGCGGAGGAGTTGAAGGCCGCACGCGACGCTAAATACGCCTCTCGCAAGACGCGTAAGCTATAGTTGCTTTTGCGGGGACGGTCGTCGCGGTTTGGTGCTGCGGGGACGCATTTGCGCAAGCCGAGTAGTTACACACCCCTCCAACCCCGGCGAAGGCCGGGGCCGCGTTGAATGGATGCGGCGTGATGCGCCCAGAAACGCCGGGTATCTAAGCCCGGGCTTCGCGCCCCGTTCCCCCGCGAAAGCGGGGGGAACGGGGCGCGAACACTGTCCTCCAGGTCCCGCCTTACGCCCGCTTCAACAAAATCGTCGCCCGCGTCCCCGGTCCATCGTCCCGCGCCGCCAGATTCAGACGCCCCTGCATCGCCGCGATCGCCGACGCGGAGATCGACAACCCAAGCCCGGACCCCTTCGCACCATTGATCGGAGCCCCGGCATGGCCGAAGCGGCGGAACAACGTCGCGCGTGCTTCGGGGGACAGGCCGACACCGGTGTCCTCGACCACCACCGCGACCTGCGACGAACCGGCATAGCCGATCGAGACGGCGACGATGCCGCCCGCGGGCGTGAAGCGGATCGCATTGTCGAGCAGGTTGACGATCACGCGAGTCAGCAGCCCGAAATCGCCCTTTGCCGCGAACGGCTGCGCGCCCTCGCCCGGTCCGCGGAGCGCCACGCCGGCCGCGTCGGCGGTCGTCGCGACGGCATGCAGCGCGTCGTGGCAGGCGGCGGGAACGTCTATTGCGGCGACCGATATGTCCATCAGGCCAGCCTCGATCCGCTCGAGATCCAGCACGTCGTTCAGCAGCCGCGTGACCGTGCCGCACCGTTTGGCGATGGTGTCGACCCGCGCCTGCAATCGGGGCGGGACATCCTCGGCCCGGGCAAGCGCCGACGCGTTCAGCACCACGCTGGCCAGCGGCGATCGGAGTTCATGCACGACGTCGATCAGCGATTCGACACGCATGCGGCCCGCGGTCACCAGCGCATCCTGCGCCCGACGATATTGCCGGGTCACGAAGGCGACGCGCGCGTAATAGACGATCAGACCGGCGATCCCGATCAGCGCCACCAGCATCTGCTGTCGCTGCGCCGATCCGAACGCCAGGATCAGTAGCAACAGGGCGATCAGGAACGGCATCACTTGGTTGGGCGCCAGCCCCGGTTTCACCGACGCGACGGCCGGACGTCGCTGACGCACGGTGTAAAAGGCGATCAACGGATAGCCGATCATCGCGGTATCGCCGTATACCCAAAGAGACGAATTGTCGGGCCAACCCCAATTCTGCGAAAAATGCAGCGACAACATACTGGTGACGGAATAGATACACTGGGTGATCGCGAAGGCTTTGAGGAATATCGGCGGCGATCGGCGCTGAACAACATAGCTTGCGACCGCCAGGCCCGCGTAGATGCCATGCCCCACGCAGAACTGGAACGCTTCGGGCGTCAGGATCTGCCCGATCAGCGCTTGCGGCCACAGCGTCGTGGTCAGCACCGCGCAGAGCACGATACCCAGGATCACGTCGAGGACGATGGGCCAGCGTTCGCCGTACCCTGGGCCGCGGGGCACCAGGAATAGGATCAGGAGGACTTGCCGAAGGAATCCCAGAAGGGCGATCAACGACTGGTCGCCGTTGCGCCACTGGACCGCGTAGATCATCGCGACCCAGAGCATGGCCCATATGACGAAGATGGCCGACACGACATTCGTGGCGAAGCGATCGGGATGCGCGCTGCGCCTGCCCAGTTGGTACGTGGTGATGGCACATACGAGGCATAGCCCGATCATGCCCAGCGACATCGACCATGATTGGCCGGGAACGGCGAGCGTCAGCGCTAGCTGCAGCGCCACGCACATCGTGACGTTCCGAATAATCCCGAAAGGTATGTGCGTCGGTGACCCGTCCGTCAGATGGCCAGCGGTGCGCCTGGCGACCGTTCGGAACGATGCCGTGGTCACGGCGTCCCGCCAGGATCGGCCAGATGCGCGATCCGGACGAGGTCGGCGAGCGAGTTCGCCTCCATCTTGTCCATGATGCGGCGACGGATCAGCTTGACGGTGATCTCGCTCAATCCAAGCTCGCCGGAGATGACCTTGTTCAGGCCGCCGGCGACGATCCGGTTCATGACGAAGATCTCGCGCTGGTCGAGCGTCGCGTAGCAGCGGCGGGCGCGTGCCACCTCCAGCCGCTTCGTCCGGCCTTCGCGTTCGAACGCGAGCGCGGCATGGACCAGATCGATCATATCCTGTTCGTGGAAGGGTTTGGCGATGAAATCGAACGCACCCAGCTTCATCGCGGCGACCCCCATCTTCAGGTCGCCATGCCCGGTGACGAAGATCAGCGGCAGCGTCGTCCCGTTCGCGGACAGTCGCTGTTGCAGTTCCAGGCCGTTCATCACCGGCATCCGCACATCGACCAGTACGCACCCGCCCACGTCCGACAGATCGCGCTCCAGAAAGGCGGCGCCACCATCGAAACATTCGACGGACAGCCCGACCGACTGGAGCAATTCGGCGATCGCCGATCGCAGGTCATCATCGTCATCAACAACGAAAACGATCTGGTGCACGGTGAACCTCAATCGATTGGCCGATTAAAAGGGCACTCGGCGGTTGGCTGCTCCGCCGCGCGTTCGATCCGGACGACTATCGCGTTCGGTTATAAAAACTTAGTGGAAAAGTCCGAGCAGCGGCGTCGCCAGCAACCTTTTCCCCCCGCCACATCATCGCCGCGTGAAATTCCGTTGGTTCGCAACATCTTCATCCGTCCTCGCATGGTTCGACACCAATTGGATATACCTTGGTATACTTACGATAGACCACAAGATAGTGGTTTTGGACGTATCCGATTGTCTAGATCGGATGGATGGAAGGCAATCGACACTCTCCGGCTCCTTGGCGACGGGAATACCGTCGATTCGCTCTCCGACTATTCCGTGGCGGATCAGACGCTTGCGGCTCCATTTCCAACGGAGGGCGATGACTATGGCTACGGCGCAATTGTCTTGGTCGCTATCGGCGACCGATATCGACAGCGGCCCCTTCGGCGCGGTTGGGCTTGCATTGGTCCGCACCTATTCCGATGCGTCGCTGGTGCAGGGGGGGCTGACCGTGAACCTGCGACCGGGCGATCTGGCGTTGGTCAGCGGCGCGACATCGATCCGCTATCCCGCCACGGCGGCCAAGCCGGCCCAGCTGCTGGATTTCGGACATACGCGGATGTCTATGCAGATCGCGCGCGGTCGCAAGCTGAACCCGACCGTGTTCGACCGGGACGATCCGCTGGCGGCGCTGCTGCGCACCTTGTGGCCCTCGCTGGATCAGGTGCAGCAGAGCGGACTGCTGCACGACCAGGCGGGGCGGCAGCTGATGGAGATGGTCGTCGGGCTGACCACGCGCTTGCTGGACCGCGCGATGGTCAATCGGCTGTCGCATTACAGCAGCGCGACGCTGGCCCGCGCGAAGATCGAGATCGACGCCAATTTCACCGATCCGGACTTCAGCGTGACCACGCTGTCCGCCAGGATGCGGCTGTCGTCGCGGCGGCTATTGTCGCTGTTCACCGAAGAGGGGACGACAACATCGGGCAGCATCCAGGAACGGCGGCTGCGCCATGCGCGCGATCTGCTCAGCGACCCGGACAGCATGCACCTGCGGATCGCCGGCATCGCGCTGGCCAGCGGATTTCGCGACCAGGCCTATTTCAGCCGCTGCTTCCGGCGGACGTTCGGCGTGACCCCCAAACATTACCGCGATGGTTGCCTGGTGATGGCGAAGCCGATGGCGCGCCGCTGATGCGTACCGCCGCCACCGCGCTGCCGATCCCGCGCTTCGACGCCCGTGCCGATGCGCACCATCCCTGGTATCTCGACCTTCGCCCGGATCCGGGGGGCACGGGGCAGGCCGGGGACGCGCATGCCGCGCTGCTGGCGCTGGACGCCATCGGCGCGGTCGCGATCGCGGTGCATGCCGATATCGTGCCGTCGCTGGCCGATCTGGTCGCCGGACGCTCCTATATCGGCTGGACGATCTGCGTGCCGGGGACGGTGGAGCGTTCGACGATCGAGGCCATCGCGGCGACGGCGGGCGAAGGATACCGGGCGACGGTGGTGCCTGGTCACCCCTTGCCGCCGACTGCGGACGTCGTCGGTCAGTGATGATGGGGCCCCACCTGCCCATCGCCATCGGCAGTCGTACCGATCCCGACGCCCGCTACGACCCGACCGAACATGCGATCGCGGAACTCGCCGCCATCCGCCGATCGCAGGCGGTGGTGGAGTTCGACCTGAACGGGCGCATCATCGACGCCAATGCCCGCTTCCTGACGATGATGGGCTACACGCTGGACGAGGTGGTGGGCAACCATCACCGCTTGTTCGTTCCGCCGGAGTAGCATGACGGAGAGGACTACGGCCAATTCTGGAAGACGCTGGCGCAGGGCGATTTCGTCGTCGCGGAATTCCGGCGGATTCGCAAGAATGGCGATGTCCTGCTGATCCAGGGGTCGTACAACCCCGTGTTCGATAAAAATGGCCAGCTGTACAAGATCATCAAGTTCGCTAGCGAGGTCAGCGCGGGAAAACTGGCAAGCGCCGACGATGCGGGACAGATCGCCGCCATAGACCTGACGCAAGCGGTCATAACCTTCGACCTGAAGGGCATCATCGTGTCGGCCAACCGCCTGTTCTGCGCGGCATTAGGCTATGAACCGCACGAGATCGTCGGACAGCACCACCGTATGTTCGTCGATCCCGACTTCGCCGAATCGGAGGATTATCGCGCTTTCTGGACGGCGCTGGCATCGGGCCAGCCGCGGTCGGGGGAATTCCGTCGCATCGCCCGAGACGGCAACGATGTCTGGCTGCAGGCGCATTACACGCCGATCCTGGGATCCGACGGCGCCCCGTTCAAGATCGTCAAATACGCCACCGACATCACCGCGCAGATGGCGCAGCGCAACAGCCTGGAAATGCTGTCGCTGGTCGCCAACAGCACAGACAATTCGGTCGTCATCACCGGGGCGAATCGAACGATCATCTACGTCAACAAGGGGTTCGAACGGCTGACGGGCTATGCGCTGGCCGAGGTGCAGGGCAAGACTCCGGGGTCGTTTCTGCAAGGGCGCCACACCGACCGCACGACCGTCGCGCGCATCCGCAACCGGCTGGACACCGGCCAGCCGGTCTATGACGAGATCATGAACTACGACCGCGACGGCAATCCCTACTGGGTCTCGCTCGCCATCAACGCGATCCGGAACGAGGCGGGGCAGATCGTCCGCTTCATCTCGATCCAGGCGAACATCACGGAGACGAAACGCCAGGCGATCGAATTCGATTCGATGCTGTCGGCGATCCAGTCCAGCACCGCGATCGTCGAATGGACGGTCAAGGGCAGATGGATCCGCAGCAACGCGCTGCTGGCCGACGACGCCGGCTTTCCGCTGCTGTCGATCCTGACGCCGACCGACCTGGCATCGATCATCGGGGGCCAGTTGATCCGACGCGAAATGTGCTGGCCCGACGAGAATAAGGCATTGTGGCTGGACTGCCGCTTCTCGCTGGTCCGCGATATCGAGGGGATTCCGAACAAGATCCTGATGTGCGCGATCGACGTGACGACGCGGCGAACGGTGATCGCGGACGCATCGCTGGCGATGCAGGACATGCTGGACAACGTCGCGTCGATCGTCGGCGAACTGGACCGGATCGCGGAGATGACGAAGCTTTTGTCGCTGAACGCGATGATCGAGGCGTCGCGCGCCGCCGAGGCTGGCCGCGGTTTCGCCGTCGTGGCCAGCGAGGTGCGGACGCTCGCCGGGCAGGCGGCGCACGCCGCGTCGGAGATCACGCGGTTGGTGGATTCCAGCAAGGTGAAGATGGCGCGGTTGATCGCTGGCAGTTAGGTCCGTCTCGCGCCTTCGCGTTGACGAACCTCTTCCCCACAGCCGATCGACCCAGGGAACCCGATCCAGCCGCCGCCGTTATGTCCATGAGCCCGGTGATCGTCCGCCAGCCCCCCCCTTGGCCGACGATCACCGGGTTTCCTGTTTGCGTCGGTATAACGGAAACGATCATGACGATTTCGGACCGCGTCGGCGATACGCTGCGCAAGGCGATGCCGGTGCCGACGGATACGATGATCACGCTCGACCTGCCGCTCCTGCTCACCAAATTGTCGCGCGTTCCCGCTACCGACCGGACCGAAGCGGACGCCGCCGATCCATCCGATCGACCCGCCGCCACCGACATCCCGTGAGCCCGACCACCCGCCGTATCCCGAACCAATCCGCCGGTAGCAAGGCACCGGCATCATCGGCTAGGTGACGGCGATGCGTGTTGAAACCGCGGGACAAATCCCGGAAACCCAAACGATCATCGAACCGCCGATCGCCGCCGCACCGGCGCTGCGTCCGGAAGAACCCTATGTCCGCGACGAGGTTCTGCACGGCTTGTTCGACGAACGCGCCACGGTGCATCTCGATTCGGTGGCGCTGCAACTGATCGGCGTCGACGAGGAATATGACCGCAAGACGCAGTGGACCTACCGAGAACTGACGCGCCGCAGCCAGAGCCTGGCGCACCGGCTGTGCACGATGGGGATCGGGCGCGGCGACCGGGTCGTCATCTGCCTGCCGCGCGGACTCGACCAATATATGGCGATCCTGGGCGTGCTCCGGACGGGCGCCGCCTATGTGCCCGTCGACTGGGCATATCCGCAGGACCGGATCGATTTCATCATCGAGGATAGCGGCGCGAAGCTGACGCTGACCGATTCGGCCCGCGTCGCGACGATGCGCGGGGCGACGCTGGCGATCGACGAGGCGCTGGGCGATCTGGCGGCCGAGCCTGCGTCCGCGCTGGTGGATGCGGGCGCCGAACCCGGCGATCTGGCCTATATCATCTACACATCGGGCACGACGGGCCGCCCCAAGGGCGTCATGATCACGCACGCCAATGCCTGCCACCTCGTCCGCTGCGAAAGCGCGGTGCTGGCGCTCGCCCCGAGCGACATCTGCTTCGGCGGGTTCAGCCTGGCGTTCGACATGTCGGTCGAGACGATGTGGACCGCCTTCTTCGTCGGCGCGCGGGTGATCGTGCCGACCGACGCACTGAGCGCAAGCGGCCCCGACATCGCGGTCGCGTTGGCGACGGCTGGCGTCACGATCTGGCACGTCGTCCCCTCGCTCATCGCGCTGGTCGAACATCCCGTGCCGACGCTCCGCGTCATCAACATGGGCGGCGAGGCGTGCCCCGCCGACCTGCCCCGCCGCCTCGCGCGGCCGGGACTGACGCTGCTCAACACCTATGGCCCGACCGAGACGACGGTCACCGCGACCTGGACCGAGGTGATGCCGGGCAAGCGGAGCACCATCGGCAAGCCGTTGCCGGGCTACACGATGTGGATCGTCGACGAACGGCTGATGCCGGTGCCGGCGGGGGCGGAAGGCGAATTGGTGATCGGCGGCCCCGGGGTCGGCATCGGTTACGTCAACCGCCCCGACCTGACCGCCGAGAAATTCACGATGACGCCGTTCGACGGCTTGTCCGGTGCCCCGGAGCGGATCTACCGGTCGGGCGACCTCGTCCGGCTCGATGCGGCCGGCGACATCGATTTCGTCGGGCGGATCGACACCCAGGTGAAGATCCGCGGTTTCCGCGTCGAACTGGCGGAGATCGAGGCGGTGATCGGCGAATGGCCCGGCGTCGCGCAGGCGGTCGTGCAGCTGTTCACCGACGACGACGGCGCCGAATTCCTCGCCGCCTTCCTCGTCGCGCGGCCAGCCGAAGAGATCGACATCGCCGGGCTGAAGGGCCGCGTCGCCGAACGGCTGCCCAATTACATGCGCCCCGCGGCCTATGAAGTGCTCGCCGTCCTGCCGCGCCTGCCCGCGTCGGGAAAGATCGATCGCAAGGCGCTGGTGAAGCCGCATATCGCCGCGACCAGCGACCGCGTCATCGAGCCCCCGGCGACCCCCGTCGAGCGGCAGCTTCACGCGGTGTGGGCCGAAGCCTTCGCGCCGCAGCCGATTTCGGTCACCGACGACCTGTTCGAGGATCTGGGCGGCCATTCGCTGAAGGCGGCGCGGTTGGTCTCCGCCGCGCGCAAGGTGCCCGGGCTCGCCGGGCTTTCGATCCAGGACCTGTATGCCGCGCCGACGATCCGCGCGCTGGCGCTGCGGATCGGTGGCGCCGCGGCGGTCGCGGTCGCCGTCGCGGACGAGACGAGTTTCCACCGCACGCCCGCTTGGCAGCGGCGGCTGTGCGTGGCCGCGCAGACGATCGCATTGTTCCCGATCTTCGCGCTGGCCGGGCTGCAATGGTTCTTCCCCTATGTCGCCTATACCTGGCTTGCGGGTTATATGGACCGGCTGCACGCGCTGCTGGTCAGTGGACTGACGTTCATGCTGATCCCGATCGCGGCGATGCTGTTCTCGATTCTCGTCAAATGGATCGTGATCGGGCGGTTCAAGGCGGGGGATTACCCGTTATGGGGCAGCTATTATTTCCGCTGGTGGCTGGTGCGCCGCGTGATCTCCGTCACCGGTACGCCCTATCTGGCGGGAACGCCGATGATCCGCGGCTATTACCGGATGCTGGGCGCCAAGGTCGGCAAGCGGTGTCACATCGGCACCGGCGTCATCGACAGTCCCGACCTGGTCCGCATGGCCGACGACGCGATCGTCAGCGACATGGCGGTGCTGGCAACCAGCGCGGTGGAGCGCGGGCTGCTGCGGCTGGGCACGGTGACGCTTGGGGCCGGGTCGTTCGTCGGATCGATGGCCGTCGTCGGGCGCGATGCGTCGCTGGGCGCGGGCGCAGTCCTGGAGGATCTGTCGTCGCTACCCGCCGAGACGCACATCCCCGCCGGCGAGCACTGGAACGGGTCACCCGCCGCGCGCGTGTCCGCTGCATCGGACACGCCCGTCGCGACGCCGGCGAAGGACGGCATCGGATCGACGATCGGCCTGTTCGTCGGTGCGTTGCTGCTGCCGCTCGTCGCGATCCTGCCGATCGCACCCGGACTGATCGCGCTGATCGAGATCGACTGGGCGACGACGGGGTACACCTATATCCTGCTCTCGCCGCTGCTGGCGGTGACCTATGTGGTGATGATGTGCGTGCTGACCGTCGTCGCGAAGCGGGCGATCCTCGGGCGGGTGCGGCCCGGCACCTATTCGCAGCAGAGCTGGTTCTATGTCCGCTACTGGTTCGTGAAGCAGATCAACGACCTGGCACTGCGCCTGCTGCATCCGATCTTCGCGACGTTGTACGTCATTCCCTGGTATCGCGCGCTGGGCGTGAAGATCGGGCGGCGTGCCGAGATATCGACCGCGACCGCGATCGTGCCCGACCTGGTCGAAATCGGATCGGAGAGCTTCATCGCGGATTCGGTGATCTTCGGTGCGGCGCGGATCGGCCCCGGCACGATCGAGCTGGCGCATACCAAGATCGGGCGGCGCAGCTTCATCGGCAACTCCGCGCTGCTGCCGGGCGGCACATTGGTCGGTGACGAGGTGCTGGTCGGCGTCCTGTCCAAGCCCCCAGCCGATGTCGCGCAGGCGACCGAGGCCGGCAGCACCTGGTTCGGATCGCCGCCGATCCAGCTGCCGGGGCGGCAGGTCAACACGATGTTCGACGAGGGCGCGCGATTCAATCCGTCGCATGCGCTGGTCGTCAAACGCCTTTCGATCGAGGCGATCCGCACGACCCTGTCGCTGACCGCGTTCCTGGTGTTCTTCAGCCTGTTGCTGTCGACCGTCGGAACGCTCAGCGATCTCGATCATGGCGGCCTCATCATCGTGGCGACGTTCCCGTTCCTGTATGTCGGGTTCTGCCTGGCGTGCGGGGGATTCGTGCTCGCGCTGAAATGGGCGGTCGTCGGCCGCTACAAGGTCACGACCGCGCCGCTGTGGAGCCCGTTCGTCTGGCGCACCGAACTGGTGACCGCGACGTACGAGAATCTGGCGGTGTCCAATCTGCTCGAGCCGTTGCAGGGGACGCCGTGGCTGCCGCTCTACCTGCGGCTGATGGGCGCGCGGGTCGGCCGACGCTGCTATATCGACACCACCGACCTGACCGAGCACGATCTGGTCGATATCGGCGACGACGTCGCGCTGAACGACTTTGCGGGCCTCCAGACGCATCTGTTCGAGGACCGGGTGATGAAGGTTGGCGCGATCAAGATCGGCGACCGCGCGACGATCGGGTCGCTCGCCATCGTGCTGTACGATGCCGAGGTGGGGGCGGACGCGCAGCTGGGCGACCTGTCGGTGGTGATGAAGGGCGAGAGCCTGCCCGCGGGGACGAACTGGGAAGGCAGCCCGGCGCGGATCGTGGCAGGGTGAGGATATTGAGTCCGGTTCCCGATCCTGTTCTCCTGCGAACGCAGGAGCCCAGGATTACCAATGACATCGCTCGTGGCCCCTGGGCCCCCGCGTTCGCGGGGGAACGAGTGCACTGGCATGATGGAAGGTTGGACGCGCTAATGCCTGGGCATCTCCCAGCGACGTGGAGCGGGACCATCGATAGCGCGGCGGCATTTCATGCGCTCGCCGCTACGCCCGCAACCGCCGACGACCTGGCTGATGCCGCGCAGCGCCACGGCGGCGGCGGGCGGTTGCTCCGCCGTCGCCTGGCGCGTGCGTTGATCGCTCGGCGGTCGGGCGTGACGGTCGATCAGGTTCGGTTGTCCCGCACCGCAGCCGGGGCGCCGATCGTCCTCGCACCGGCAGGCTGGCATATCGGGCAGTCCGGGCATGGCGGCGATTGGCTGATCGGCGTGGCGCGCCGTCCGATCGCGGTGGACCGCGAGCCACTGGACGATGCCGCCCCGCTGCGCGACATGCTGACTCCCGCCGAGCGCGCGGCGCTGGACGGCGTGGCGGAAGCGGACCAGCCGTTCGACTGGTTGCGGCGGTGGACGATCAAGGAGGCGCACGCCAAGCTGATCGGCGACCCCTCGCGCATCCGCCCCGAGGCCATCGAGACGCGGTTCGATAGTGCCGACGAAGCGACCGCCACGTTCGAGGGCGTGTCGCGATGCTGGACGAGGGCGACCGCGACCGCGCTGGAGACGGTGGCGATGTGGGCGTGAGGATCGCGGTGCGCGAATATGGCGAGGCGGACCGCGCCGCGGTGCTCGCCATATTCGACACCAACCTGCCCGATTACTTCGCGCCGAGCGACCGCACCTGGCTGGAGCAGACGCTCGACGACCCCGACGGCCCCGCCTTCCTCGTCACCGTCGACGGCGCGCCCGCCGCGTTCGGTGGGTATGAATTATGGGACGATTACAACAAGGCGCTGCTGTTCTGGGGCATGGCGGCGCGGCGTCACCACGGCAGCGGGCTCGGCAAGCTGCTGCTGTTCGAACGGCTGCTGCACGTCGCGACGCATGCCGATCCGCCGACGCGCTACGTCACGGTCGACACGTCGCCGATGGTGTCGCCGTTCTTCGAGCATGCCGGGTTCGAGCTGACGAGCGTGTGGCCCGAGGGGTATCGGTCGGGCATGACCATGCACGAACTGCGCTATGATCTCGCTGCGACGACGCCGGCCGCATTGCGGGCGGCGCGCGACGACGCGCTGGCGGCGGCGATCCGGCGGTTGGCTAGAGCCTGAACGCGGTCGCTGCGATCAGGATGATGGCGGCGGGCAGATAGGCTAGGATCAACCGGCGCCGCGGGACCGTACGCCATTCGCGCGCGACCAGCACCGTCGCGAGCAGCGCGGCGAGTTCGGTCCATAGGTGATAGCGCAGTTCGACCGCGACGCTGAAGACCAGATAGCCGCAGCCATACAGGATCGACGAGAGGGCGAGCGGCACGGTCAGCGCCGATACGAGGTCCGTTCGATCCTCGCTCCGTTCGCCCCGAGCGTGTCGAAGGGCGTGAACCTCATGTGCTTCGACAGGCTCGGCACGAACAGGGGAAGACCCCGGCCCCGGCCCCGGCCCCGTCCCCACCACCAGCGCCCCCAGCGCGAGCGCGATCCACAGGATCGGCCAACCGAGCGGCGTGTGCGCCGATGCGACGGTCATCGCATCGATCGCATGCAGCGCAGGGTTGGGCGTCACGTGATAGCCCCAGTCGTTGGGCGGCCCCTCGACTTGCACCGGGCGCTCGACGCTGTCGGCGATCGGCACCAGCCGCGTGTTGATCGCGAAATGGGTCAGGCGGTGTTCGGCATAGGCGAGCGGGTGCGCGATCACGGCGCGCAGCCAGAACGGATACGGCTTCACGCCCGCGGGCGCGACACGGTCGTTCCAGGCGGTGAAGCCGAGCGGGCACACGGGATCGACCCAGTCCGAATAGCTATCCCATTTGTCGGGCCGGTAGCAGCGGTGGTTGACCCGGACCGCATCGGCCACGCCCAGCTGGTGCGGGAAGACGTCGACGCCGGCGTGCTCCGTGATCCCGCCCAGGTCGAAGATCACGAGCGACAGTTCGACGCCGCTCGGCTTCGCGCCGATCAGCCGGTTGGCGATCGGCATCGCCGCCATCAGCGCAGCAGTGGCGACGATGCTCGTCGCGATCAGCCGCGGCCAGGTCCGCCACCAGGCGCGCGGCAGCAGGACGACCAGGAGCGGCAGGCAGGCGGCGAAGGCGTTGAAGCGCAGCGTCGCGGCGAACAGCAACGCCGCGATCGCAAAAGCGACGACCCATCCCCCGCCGCCCCGCAGCCTGACCGCGAGCAGCCCGGCCGCGACGAGCAACGCCCCCGCCATCAGGCTATCCTTCAGGATCGCCCCCATCAGCGCCATCGCCAGCGGCAGGAACCCGCAGGCGAGGACTGCCCAACCGAGCCTTTCCCGCGCCGCCCGCCGGACCTCCGCCGCGAGCAGCCACAGCCCGCCCCAATACAGCGCCAGTTGCAGCACGAGCATCGGTGCCGGTCCGGGAACGACCCGCGCCAGCCGTCCCCACAGCCATTCGACCACCGGCGGATGCCAATCGTCGATATCCCCGCTCAACCCCTCGCGATATTCGCGCATCGAATCCCAGGTCATGAGGCCGGGCCAGTAAGCGGCGGCGGTCAGCGCTGCGCCAAGCAGGGCGACGAGCAGCATCACAAGGATGGTGCGTGAGCCTCGTTGCCAGTCGATCCGCTTCATGCCCGTCCCCTACCGCACGAGAACGTTAGAGGATTTTGCGATCGCGAGAAATCCACCGTCACCCCGGCCGTAAGCCGGGGCCCCGCTTCTTCCTGTCCGCCGAAGAAGCGGGGACCGGGTCACGCCCGGGGTGACGAAGAAGGTCAGTTGGTCCGATCGCCAACCGTGCTTTCCGGTCCTAGAAGAAGGGGCCGGACCGGTGGGTCTACAACCCTCATCCCGGGTCGGCGACGCGCTACTAGTTGGTATCGTCGCAGGAAACCGAGGATCGGTCCGGGGACCGGGGGGAGGGGTACGGCGACCCGCCGGTTTCCTGCTGGACACGGCGATGCATCGGCGCGATAAATCTATCCAATGATTTAATATGATTTCTGTGATTGGAATAACCGATTACCACGCACATGCCGTCGCTGCGTCAGTTGAGCTACCTGATCGCGCTGCACGACCACCAGCATTTCGGGCGCGCGGCCTCGGCCAGCTTCGTGACGCAATCCACGCTGTCGGTCGGGATCGCGGAACTGGAACGCCTGCTTGGCACGATCCTGGTCGAACGATCGAAGCGGAGCGTCCGCTTCACCAGTGTGGGCGAGGAGGTAGTGATCCGCGCCCGCGGCGTCGTGCGCGCGGCGGAGGACCTGTGCACCGCGGCGCAAGGATCGCGCGAGCCGCTGGCGGGGGCACTGCGCCTTGCGGCGATCCCGACCGTGGCGCCGTTCCTGTTGCCGCGCATCCTGCCGGCGGTCGATCGCGATTGGCCGCGGCTCAGGCTGTTCGTGCGCGAGATGTTGACAGGCCCCGCGTGCGAGGCGCTGCAGGCGGGGACGATCGACTGCGTCTTGCTGGCGCTGCCGGTCGAGTGCGGCGACATCGAGGCGGATGAGATCGGAGTGGACCGGCTCCTGCTGGCGGTTTGCGCGGCGGAGGACGCATCGAACGTCGCGATTCCGCTCGACGATATCGATGCGACTCGGCTGCTGTTGCTCGAGGACGGGCATTGCCTGAAGGACCACGCGCTGGCAGCGTGCGACCTGCCCCCGCCATATGCGGAGGCACGACTGGTGGCATCGACGCTACAGACGCTCGTCCAGCTGGTCGATGCGGGGCTGGGCATCACGCTGCTGCCCGAGATGGCGGTCGCGGCAGGCATATTGTCGGGCACGCGGGTGACGAGCCATGCGGTCGAGGGGCTGAGCGCGGAACGGCGGATCGCGCTGGTGTGGCGGTGCGGCAATGCCCGCGCGGGCGAGCTGCGACTGCTCGCGGAGACGATCCGCGGCGCGGTCACGGCGCGGCCCGATTGCCTGTGCCCCCGCGAAAGCGGGGGTCCAGGAATCACAAGCGATATGGCCTGCGACCCTGGGCTCCCGCTTTCGCGGGAGAACGGCATTCCCGTTCGAACGATATGACGATTGATACGATATGGGTGGGGAGCTTCTGTTGCCCGGCGCTCCCCGTGCCGCGTCACTAACCGCTGTTTAGGCGGCGAGTGCCTGTGCCATTACTGGCTCGTTGTCGTTCGCATTTAGCGAGCTTGCCGGCATAACGGGCCGACCTAACGAATCGCGTCCTTCACCTCGTCTGCCCCGTCGAACCCATTTCGGCCCCATCGGGACTGCCGTCGGACAAGCCATCGGCGGTCATGGTGGAGCCGGCGGGTATTGAACCCGCGTCCGAAACGAACTCAGATCGTCCGAATTACGATCATGGGATTGCAGATAGGGGGTACCCGCGGGAATCGCAATCGACGAGCGCCCTGATGCACATTGGATCGATTTTCGTACGATCCGCGTTCCGAATGGGTGGTCCACCATCGGTCATTGGCCTATCCTGATGTTCCAGCAGCAAAGAGTATCCTCGCATGACCGATAAGCGCGACCTGCCGCATTCGCCGGGGCCCGCGGGCGGCTGGGGTTCGCTGAAGGGAATCGCCAGCGTGTTCGGCGAGACTTGGAACGGCCCCGCCTCGCTTGCGACGCTCGGGAAGCTGAACAAGCCCAAGGGCGTGATGTGCGTGTCCTGCGCGTGGCCGAAACCGGCGAACTATTCCGCGTTCGAATTCTGCGAAAACGGCGCGAAGGCGACCTTGTGGGAACTGACCGGCACGCGGTGCAAGCCCGAATTCTGGGCGCATCCCGCGCACAGCGTCGCCGCGCTGCGCGATTGGAAGGACCACGACCTCGAAATGACGGGTCGGCTGACGCATCCGATGCGCTACGACGCGGCGACCGATCGCTATGTCGAGGTCAGCTGGGACGAGGCGTTCGCCGGGATCGCCGCGGCGATGAAGCCGCTGCACCCGGACGAGGCGGTGTTCTACGCATCGGGTCATGCCGCGCTGGAGGCCTCCTATCTCTACGCGCTGCTGGCGCGCGCGTTCGGGACCAACAATCTGCCGCAAAGTTCGAACATGTGCCACGAGACGACCTCGGTCGGGCTGACCAAGGTCATCGGCTCGCCGGTCGGGACGATCGTCTGGGCAGACCTGGAACTGACCGACGCGTTCTTTTTCTTCGGGCAGAATCCCGGCACCAACAGCCCGCGCTTCCTCCATCCGTTGAAGGAGGCGAAGGATCGCGGCGCGAAGATCGTGACGTTCAACCCGATCCTCGAACAGGGGCTGGTGTCCTTCGTCGATCCGCAGAGCCCGGTGGGGATGCTGACGGGCAAGGAGACGAAGATCTCCGACCAATATCACCAGCTGAAGGCGGGCGGCGACATCGCCGCGCTGCTGGGGATGTGCAAGTGTGTCGTCGAAGCGGACGACGCGGCGCAGGCGGCGAGCAAGGCGGAGGTTATCGACCACGCGTTCGTGAAGCAGCACACCACCGGGTTCGACGCGTTCATCGCCTCCTGCCGCGCCGCCGGCTGGTCCGACATCGAGCGCGAGAGCGGCCTGAGCGAAGCCGCCATCCGCGATGCGGCGGCGGTCTATATCGCGGCCGAGAAGGTCATCGGCGTCTACGGCATGGGGCTGACCCAGCACGCGCACGGATCGGTCAACATCGCGATGCTGGTGAACCTCCTCCTTCTGCGCGGGAATATCGGCAAGCCCGGCGCGGGGTGCTGCCCGGTCCGCGGCCATAGCAACGTGCAGGGACAGCGTACCGTCGGGATCGCCGAGACGGCGCATCTCGCCCCGCTGGACAAGATCGAGGAACTGTTCGGCACCACTTCGCCGCGCGACGCCG
>CAXTVB010000008.1:0-24216 GCA_964247555.1 uncultured Sphingomonas sp.
GGCGAGCGCCGCGCCGTGCCGCGAACGGCCTGGCACCTTGCCCTTTCGGTCACCGGGCCGGACGGCGATCACGCTTGCGCGCATCCTTCGTCCGACCGCGGCGGCCTGCTCGGTTTCCGTCAACTTCCGCCGACATCCGCCGCGCCGGTCGATATCACGCTCACCCTGTCGCGGATCGTTCGCACGATCGCGCCGGGGACGAGGGAGTGGCATCTCCCGACCCGATCGCCGCGCCCGGCCCGCCTGCGCGCACCATACTCGACCACCGGTTGCAAGTCGCTGGTTTCCCTCCCGTTTCCGGTAGTTCCGCCGTCTCCCTACAAGACAGATGCTCTCATGCCGCCCGAGTCGCGCCAAGCGCGGAATGGCCCGCGCGCCCTGTGGATAACGTGGATATCGTGGAGCGTTCGCGGGCGTCCGGTGAACCCTTCGCGCGGCCAGCGGTTACGCTGCCACGACACCCCAAGGAGAACGACCATGACGACACGCAGCGGATCGGCGACGTACGAGGGCCTCGGCAAGGACGGCAAGGGCCATGTCTCGACCCAATCGGGGGTGCTGAAGGACAGTCGCTACGGCTTCGGCACGCGGTTCGGCGACGAACCCGGCACCAACCCGGAGGAACTGATCGCGGCCGCGCATGCCAGCTGCTTCACGATGGCGTTGAGCTTCGCGCTGGCGGGCGCGGGCTATACGACAGGCACGCTGGCGACGACCGCGAAGGTGACGCTGGACAAGGATGGCGACGGCTTCACGATCACCAAGTCGGACCTGACGCTGACCGGCAAGGTCGAAGGGATCGAGCCTGAGGAATTCGCGAAGATCGCAGCCGAGGCCAAGGCGAACTGCCCGGTGTCGAAGGTGCTGAACGCCGAGATCACCCTGACGCACGACGCCAGCTGATCCTTGGAACCGAACCGCTGGGCGGCGTCAGATGATGCCGCCGCCCAGCATCAGGCGGAACGCGAAGATCACGATCAGCACCAGGTTCAGATTGCGCCCGCCATTGTGCGACGACAGCGCGCCGACCGCGGCACCGACGATCCCGATCGGGATGACCAGCCAGTTCATCCAGCCGAGCAACGGCACGAAGGCGACGAGCCCGAGGACGAGCGTGACGAGGCCGATCAGGATCGAGACGAGGTTCAGCATGGCGGGCAGGATGACGCGACTTCGCGCGCGCGGCAAGCCGGGCGCCCTCGAAACGCCAATTTAACCGCCGCCGCGCGATGGAGGCATGGCGCACGTCCCGCGCCAGCACCAGGAAAGTCCGCGATGCCGCGTCGTTCGTTATTGCCGTGTGCCGTCCTGCCCCTCGCGCTCATGGCGTGCGGCAAGCCGGCCGATGCGCCCGAAAGCCTGGACCGGCTCGACCGCGAGCTGACCGACGCCAACGCCGCCGCGCCCGCGCACGACCCGGCGCTGACCGCGGCGCTGCACGACCAGATCCTGGTCGACCCCGCGCTGGCGCAGACGTCCAACGCCAACGTCATCCGCCCGCCGAGCCGCCCCGATCCGCATGCGGTGCCGCCGACGGTCGCGCATGCCGATCCGGTCGATCCCGCCACGCTGAAGACCGCGCCGGCCGCGTCGGGGAATTGCCCCGAATGCAAGGTGTCGAAGGGCGCGCTGACGCTGGGCGCACTCGCCGCGCGGCAACCCAGCCGGCCGCTGTCGCAATGCGCGCCGCTGATCGCCTATTCGGCCGCCTGGTCGAACCGCCTGCCGCAGGGGCTTGGCCTGTATCCCGATGCGCGGGTCGAGGAAGCCGCAGGCACCGACACGAAGGGCTGTTCGCTGCGCATCGTCAGCTTCGCGAGCAGCGCCGCACCGTCGCGGGTGATGAACTGGTATTTCACGCAAGCACGCGCCGCGGGGTTCACCGCCGAACACCGGGCGGACGATCGACAGGATGTGCTGGGGGGCACGCGCGGAGGGACGACGTATATCGTGTACCTGACGCCGCGGCCGGATGGCGGGACGGATGTGGATTTGATCGCCAACGGGTGATCTGCGACCAGCCGCAACGCGTTTTTCCGATCGATCCGAACCAAGAGCGGTTTTCCTGCGAAAGCAGGAACCCAGGGTAACGATCCTCACGGCTTGTGGTCCTGGGCTCCTGCTTTCGCAGGAGAACGGTGCGATGCGATCGTGGCCTCAGCCGATGCGTGCGGCACCGTGGCGAGTCGTTCCCGGCCTTCGGGGAAGCGCGGGCCACCATTGCCGATATTGCGCGCAAGCCGTAGGGCGACAACCATGCAACCCCTAATCCTCGTCATGACCGGCGGCGCGATCGGGACCGCCGCGCGCTTTCTGACCGGCCGCACAGCGCTGGCGCTGTTTGGTCCGGCCTATCCGTGGAGCGGGACGCTCGCGGTCAATCTCGTCGGCGGGTTCGCGATGGGCGTGCTGGCAGGCATCCTCGCGCGGACCGGCGGATCGGAGCAATGGCGCCTCTTCGTCGGTGTCGGCGTGCTGGGGGGCTTCACCACCTTCTCCGCCTTCTCGCTCGATGTCGTGACGCTGGCGGAGCGCGGCGCGGTCGCCACCGCGCTCGGCTATGCGCTGGTGTCGGTGATCGGTGCGGTGCTGGCGCTGTTCGCCGGACTATCGATCGTGCGGGCGGTGGCGTGACCGAGGTCCGTACCTTCTCCGTCGGCTATGACGACGACGGCATCCGGCTGGACCGCTGGTTCAAGCGGCATCTGCCCGACACCAGCTTTACCACCGTCGCGATGTGGGCGCGCACCGGGCAGCTACGCGTGGACGGCAGCCGCGCGGCACCGGGCGACCGGTTGGAGGCGGGACAGACGCTGCGCGTGCCGCCGCCCGAACCGTTACGCCCCGCCGCGACGCCGGAACGGGAACGCGCGCCGCTGTCCGACGACGAAGTCGCGATGGCGCGCGAGATGGTGATCCACCAGGACGCGCAGGCCTTCGTCCTCAACAAGCCGCCGGGCCTCGCGACGCAGGGCGGCACGAAGACGACCGCGCATGTCGACGGACTGCTCGACGGTCTGCGCTACGATAACGAGGGCCGGCCGAAACTGGTCCACCGGCTCGACAAGGACACCTCGGGCGCGCTGCTGATCGCGCGGACGGCGCGCGCGGCGGCGTTCTTCGCCAAGGCGTTTTCGGGCCGGACCGCGCGCAAGGTCTATTGGGCGCTGATCGTCGACGTCCCCTCGATCGAGGACGGCATGATCGAGCTGCCGATCGGCAAGCAGCCGGGCACCGGCGGCGAGAAGATGATGGTCGACGAGGGCGAGGGCAGCCCGGCGCGCACCCGCTACCGCGTCATCGAACGCGCGGGCAACCGCACCGCCTGGGTCGAGCTGCAGCCCTTCACCGGCCGCACCCACCAGCTGCGCGTGCACATGGCGGCGATCGGCCATCCGATCGTCGGCGACGGCAAGTACGGCGGCGCGGCGGCGTTCCTGACCGGGGGCATCAGCCGCAAGATGCATCTGCACGCGCGGCGGATCCGCGTCGATCATCCCGATGGCGGCGAGATCGACGTCCAGGCCGAACTGCCGACGCATTTCGCCGAGAGCCTCAAGCAACTCGGTTTCGACGAGATGCTGGGCAACATGATGCCGATGGACGAGCGCACCGCGCCGACCAAGGCGGAGGAAAAGCAGCGCGCGAAGGCGCATGCCAAGGGCGTCTGCAAGGAAAACCGCGGCGAACGGCGCCGGCGCGGTACGGGCGAGGAGCCGCGGGCGGCTGCGCCCGCCGCCCCGAAGCGCGCCCGGCCTTCGGCGGCGAAGGCGAAGCCCGCGACCGGCACCGGTCGCGGCAAGCTGGGCGATGGCGGTCGCCCGGGGCGCACCCGCGACGGCAGCCCCCGGTCGCGGTCCCCCGCGGGCGGGAGCGGCGGGGCGAAGAAGCGCTGATGCACCCGAACCGCGCCTTTCGCAGCGACGCGGACCCGCTCGCCATGGCCGCGTCGATCGGCTTCGCGCATATTTTCGCGGATACGCCCGACGGACCGATGGTCGTCCATGCGCCCGTAACGCGGCACGGCGACGGCTTGCGCTTCCACGTCGCCCGCGCGAACCGGATCGCGGGGCATCTGGACGAGGCTTTCGTGCTGCTGAGCGTGGTCGGACCGCAAGGGTATATCAGCCCCAACTGGTATGTGCGGCCAGGCGATCAGGTGCCGACCTGGAACTTCGTCGCGGTCGAGATCGACGGACTGGCGAGCGCCGTCGGCGACGACGATCTGGTCGCGCATCTCGACACGTTGGCTGCAAACCACGAACCGCGCGACCGACCGTGGACGCGGGACAAGATGGACGATGCGGTGTTCCGCCGGATGCTGGGCGGTATCCGCGGCTTTGCGGTGACCGTCACGGCGACCCGAACGACGGACAAGCGCAGCCAGAACAAGCCGGAGGCCGACCGCGTGGGCGTGATCGCCGGGCTGGCCGCCGAAGGCAACGCGCCGATGGCTTCGGCGATGCGCGCATGATCCGCCTCGCCGTCTTCGATTGCGACGGGACGCTGGCCGACAGCCAGGCGAATATCTGCGTCGCGGCGGAGCAGGCGTTCGCGGGCGCCGGGCTGGCCCCGCCGCCGCGCGAGGCGATACGGCGGATCGTCGGGCTGAGCCTCGTCGAGGCGATGCGCATATTGTTGCCGGGCGGCGATCATGCGATCCACGACCGGCTGGCGCAGGATTACAAGGCGGCGTTCCACCGGTTGCGGACCAGCGGTGCGCTGGCGGAGGAGCCGTTGTTCGACGGGATCGTGGCGGTGCTGGACCAGTTGCGCGCGGACGGATGGGTGCTGGGGATCGCGACGGGCAAATCGGATCGCGGGTTGGCGCATCTCCTGGCCGAGCACGGCATCGCCGACCGGTTCGCGACCTTGCAGACCGCGGATCGCCATCCGTCCAAGCCCGATCCGGCGATGCTGTTCGCGGCGATCGCGGAGGCGGGCGCAGTACCGGAGAATAGCGTGATGATCGGCGATACCAGCTTCGACATGATGATGGCCGAGGCGGCGGGCGTGCGCGCGGTCGGGGTCGCCTGGGGCTATCATGCGGCGGCCGAATTGATCGACGCGGGGGCGGATGTCGTTGCTACGCGCGTCGCGGACCTGCCTGGACACCTGGCGGCATGAGCGCGCGCGATCCGGCCGAGAGCCGCTGGGCGATCATCGCCTTCGTGCGCATCGCCGCCGCGGCGGGAGCGGTGTTCGGGCTGGTGCTCGCGGGGCGCGCGGTCGCCTGGGGGCCGAAGCTATTGGGCGTCGCGATCATCCTGTCCGCACTGTTCATGATGGCGGTGGTTCCGCGCGCGCTGGTCGAACGCTGGCGTTCCCCGCCTAGACCATGAAGCGGTTCTGGACTTCGGTCGCGGTGACGCCCGATCGCGGCGTCGCGCTCGACGGGCGGCCGGTGCGCACGCCGGGGCGGGTGCCGCTGCTGCTGCAAACCGACGCGCTGGCGGCGGCGGTGGCGGACGAATGGCGCGCGGTCGCCGATACGATCGATCCGCGGGCGATGCCGCTGACCGGCATGGCGAACGCGGCGATCGACCGGGTGGCGCCCGACCCCGCGACCTTCGCCCTCGGCCTCGCGCGCTATGGCGAAAGCGACCTGCTCTATTACCGCGCGGCGACCCCCGACCTGCTGGCCGCGCGGCAGGCGGCGGCGTGGGACCCGCTGCTCGATTGGGCGCGCGCGCGGTACGACGTGCATTTCGAAACGGTCGCGGGCGTCATGCACCGGCCGCAGCCGGCGGCGACGGTCGAGCGGCTGTACGGCGCGGTCGCCGCGCAGCCGCCGTTCGTGCTGGCCGCGCTGTCGCCGATCGTGACGATCACCGGATCGCTGGTGGCGGCGCTGGCGCTGCTGGAGGGCGCGGCGGATGCGGGCACCGTCTGGACCGCGGCGATGGTCGACGAGATGTGGTCGGTGGAAATGTGGGGCGAGGACGCGCTGGCCACCACGGACCGCGCGGGCCGGCGCGAGGGGTTCGACGCGGCGGTGCGGATGCTGGGGTTGCTCTAGTTCATCATGCCTGGGTGGGCAATTCCATCGCCGACCTTCTCATCCTCCCCCGCCAGGGGGAGGTGACACGCGCAGCGTGACGGAGGGGGGCGGTAACCGATCAACGGCGTAGGGCTTCCTCCCCTTCCGTCGCCTTCGGCACCACCTCCCCCTGGCGGGGGAGGATAAGGTAACGACCGTTCGCGCGGATCAGTTCGGCTCCAAAACCCCCGCCAGCCAGTCCGGCACGATCGCATTCCCACGATCCTCCACCCGCCGCCATTCCACCATCAGCCCGAGGTCCGGATACGCCACCCGCGTCCGGTCCCCCGCTTCGCCCAGCGGCATCGCGAACAGCCGCCGGTTGACCTTCGCACGGTAGTGCATCCGCGCGGTGTTCTCCTGCCCGACATAGCAACCCTTCGCGAAACTCACGCCGTTCAATTCGGCGGCATTGCATTCCAGCCAAAGCGTATCGCCTGCACCAAGCTCGCCCACGCCCTCGGTCACGCCCAGCGACAGCCGGTGCGCCTGCCATCCGGTCGCCGGTGCGGCCGCCGGGCCGATCCACCGCCGTCCGAGCGCCGCCAGCCGCGGGTCGGGCACGCCCTCGTCGCCATCCGCGGCCCAATGCACCGCGCGCGCGTCCGGCGCGATCCCGATCGCGCGGCGCAGGCGGTACATCGACAGGCGCTTGGCCAGCGCCTCGGCCTGTGACGCTTCGCAATCGACCAGCACCGCGCCGTCGCCGTCGTCCCACAGCAGGAAATCGAACAGCACCTTGCCCTGCGGCGTCAGCAATGCAGTCCACAGCGGCGTGCCGGTCGCCAGCAAGGCGATGTCGTTCGTGACCAGACCCTGGAGGAAGCCGGCCACGTCCTCGCCGGCGAGGCGCAGCAGCGCGCGGTCGGCCAGCATCGTTCCAGGCGTGGTTGCATCCATCGCCACCACCTAGGGCTTCGCGTGTCGATTCCAAGCGGCTAGGGAAGCGCGCATGACCGACCGCCTCACCATCCGCCGCCCCGACGACTGGCACGTCCACCTGCGCGACGGCGCGATGCTGACCGCGGTCGCGCGCCACACCGCGCGCCAGTTCGCGCGTGCGATCGTCATGCCCAATTTGACCCCGCCGGTGACGACGATCGCCGCCGCCGAAGCGTACCGGGGGCGGATCCTGGCCGCGCTGGGGGCGGATAGCGGCTTCACCCCGCTGATGACGTGCTACCTGACCGACGACAGCGATCCGGCCGAGATCGCGCGCGGGCGTGAGTCGGGCGTCTTCACCGCGTGCAAGCTATATCCCGCGCATGCGACGACCAATTCCGCGCATGGCGTCACCGATATCCGCGCGCTGACCGGCGTGCTGGAAGCGCTGCAGCGGATCGGCATGCCGCTGCTGATCCACGGCGAGGTGACCGACAAGGCGATCGACATCTTCGACCGCGAGGCGGTGTTCGTCGAACGCACCCTCGCCCCCCTGACCCGCGACTTTCCCGCACTGAAGATCGTGCTGGAGCATATCACCACCGCCGAAGCCGCCGCCTTCGTCGCGCAGGCCGACCATCCGATCGCCGCGACGATCACGCCGCAGCATCTCCTCCTCAACCGCAACGCGCTGTTCGACGGCGGGCTGCGGCCGCACGCCTATTGCCGGCCCGTGGTGAAGCGCGAGGCGCACCGGCTGGCGGGGCGACGTGCGGCGACATCGGGAAGCGAGCGGTTCTTCCTGGGCACCGACAGCGCACCGCATGTCGTCGGCGCGAAGGAATCGGGCTGCGGCTGCGCGGGCATCTTCAACGCCCCGTTCGCGCTGGAGGCGTATCTCCGCGCGTTCGACGAAGACGGCGCACTGGACCGGTTCGAGGGGTTCGCCTCGGTCAATGGGGCGAAGTTCTACGGGTTGCCGTTGAACGAGGGGACGGTGACGCTGGTGCGCGATGCGGTCGTGGTGCCGGGGGTGATCGGCGAAGGGGAGACGGGGGTGGTGCCGTTCCTGGCAGGGGAGACGCTCGGGTGGAGGGTGGAGGGTTAGGCTCACTCTCCGTTTCACGGTCACCGCAGCGACCCCCTCGCCGTCATCCCGCGAAAGCGGGGATTCCGCTTCTTCTATCGTCGACCCCCGCCATCGCGCCGCGGCGAAGCCGCGTCGTCGGCCATGGGCTTCGCCATGCCGGCCGGGCTCGCGCGAGTCAGGCCTTCGCCTGCCGCGCTTCGCCTAGAACGGCATCCAGCGCGTCTTGTGCGTGATCTTCATATAGCCGAGGTTCACCCCGGCGCGGTAGCCGACCCCCAGCCGGATCGGGATCAGCACCACATGCCCGCGCCGCAGATATGTCGCCGCGAAGCCGCCGACGAAATACAGCCGCCCCTCGACCTGCGGGAAGCGGTGATACAGGTCGGCGGTGTCGTACAGGTTGTAGACCAAGACGAAGACCTTGTTCGCATCCCCGCCCGCGTCGAAGCCGATCGACGGGCCGGTCCAGAATACCGGCATCTGCCCCTCGACCTTGTGCGACATGATCCCCGAGCCATAGCGCAGGCCGACGATGAACGCCCCCGCCGCTTCGTGGCCCGCGATATAGGCGTTGGGCCGGCCCTGCGACCGCAGGATCTTCTCGATGATCCCCGCGAACCCGGCCGCGCCCTTGCCGAACACGCCCTCGCCCGCCGATAACAGGTCGTCGCGCTGATAGGTGTCGGCGGCGTTGGTCGTCTGTTCGGCACGAGCCTGCTGCACGTCGTCCGCGCGCTGTGCGGGCGTCGCGCCGCGGTCGGATGCCCGGTCGACCGCGGTGGGCGATCGGTCGGGGGCATCGGCGGCCTGGTCATAGGCGCTGGCCGCGGCGGGTGCCGCATAGGCCGGCGTCGCCTGGCGCGCGCGGGCGGCGGCTGCGGCCTTCGCCTGCGCCGCCGCCTGGTTCTGCGCGGCGGCGGGCAGGTCGCTGTCGATCGCCTGGTTGGGATCGATCGTCCGTACCTGCGCCATCACCGCCCCGCCGCCCGGGACCAACGCCAGCACCGCGATCGCCAGCCCCAAATACGCTTTACCCATGCCGAACACCCCCGGCCGTGACGGCCCGATACCAGGTTAACCAAGTTCCGCCTTGCCGTGCAATGAACGCGCGCCGGCCCGAGTCGATTTCGCGCCGGACCGCAATCGCGCGGGACATGCCGGACGCGGTTGCCCCACCCCCCACCCCTCGCTATAGCGACCGCCTGCCGCAGCCGGAGACGTGGGTGAGTGGCTGAAACCAACGCTTTGCTAAAGCGTCATACGGGAAACCGTATCGAGGGTTCGAATCCCTCCGTCTCCGCCAGAACCCGTTGTTTACATTGGGTTTTTGGATTTTAAGCGGGACCATGCCCACTCGGATGCCCACTTTCGGTTTGGCACAATCGCGAACGCCTGTGAACATTGCGCTCCGCGGTTGGTGATCAAGCGATTGGCAATGTTTCGAGTAATTCGATCGTCCAGCTGCGATAGACAAACCCAAACGCGCCATCTGCCTCTTCCTCGTACTCGAGCGGCTCACCCGATCGGTAGATGGTGTGCAGCGTCGGCGACGGCCACTGAACGCGACCGTTGAGATCGCACGTTTCCCAGTTGGAGCAGCCGACGTAGACACGGTCGCGTTCATCGGGCGATCGTTGAGATAAGAACGCGCGCTTGGCGTGGAGCGTGCCAGCGTTGCTCATCCGGTCGTGGGTGGGGTTGATGACGATGTCTGCCGCCATGATCGTCTCATAGGCTTCGAGGAACGCGAACCGCGGTACTTCGCGCCCCAGCACCACGTTGATCTCGCCGCAGACGAGCGCGAACGCCGTTAACGGGCCAACCCCAAACACCCGGTCCAGCCGCTGGGCGACAAACTGCGTTTGGGCCGTCGAACCGGACTTTCGGACTTCAGCGGCGGTGGCGAACATCTGTCCACCAAAGCGGTGAAGCATGCCGCGCGGATCGATCGCCCACATTGCGTGAGGCGACCTGCCATACGTTTCAGGCGTATCATGGTGCACCTCGGTGATGATGGTGCCGCTGTGCCCCAGCTGCCGGTAGTGACGAGCCAGACGGTGCAGGTGCTTGAGCGAGTGGACAGCGTAGCCAGCGGTAACCAGCAGATCGGGGCGGTACGTGTCCGCTGCCGCCAGTATCAGTCGTGTCCGCTCGCGCGGTGGCAACACCATCTTGAGACCACAGCGGGCAAAGCTGATGGTCCCGATCGCGAGGCGAGTCGGTCGAGTCATATGATTTCCATGAGCTTGGTGTTTGGGGAAAACAGGTTTCTGCCGCAGCGGCACGCATGGCCAGTCGGCGGCGATCCTGGACGCGGGTCAGTATTCCGAGGCGAGCATGATGGTCAGCACCCGCGACGTTACGGCAGGGTCGGACGGATCGGGTGAGCCGAAACGACGCTCCACGTCGTAGTAGTCGATCTTCCACATCAGCCGCTCTCCGACGGCCTTGAACACGTACCAGTCGTGCTCGCCGTAGGGATCGTTGTCGGGGCTGAACTCCTCAAAGTCGCGTACCGCCGCTAGGATGGTCGCCAGCGCCTCGTTACTCAGCGCTTGGACGCCACGGGTGATACAGATGGTCCCGCCGCGCCCGTAGCGCCGCAAATCGTCGTTGAGCCGGCGTATGCGTGCCTGTCGCTCGTCGGTGCATGTGCCCTGGACGCACGTCTTTGCTTCACGAACCGTCATGGTCGTTCTCCTTCAGGTTGAGGACCTCGAGGATTTCGAGGCCTGTGGTTGTCGCGGGGTTTTTGGGGGGTTTCGGGTGTTGGCGCTGCGCGCGCCGGTGCTTAGACGAGGCGGACCAGCTTGCGCTGCGCGTCACGATCGCCTTCGATGTACCGTTGGGTAGTCCCCAGATCACGGTGACCCACTAGTTCTTGGATGTCGCGCAAGCTGCCGCCGGTCTTGGCGAGCAGCCGCGCCGATCGGGTAATGAAAGTGCGACGTCCCGAGTGGGAGGAACAGCCATCGAACCCCAGTTCGGCATAGGTGGCGATGAACCAGTTGACGACACTGCGTGCTGTCATGTGTGAGCCGCGTTCGGACTGGATCACCGGCCCGTCCCTGGGCTTGCCGCGTTCGGTTCGCAGCCGCACCAGCGCCGTCTTGAGATCGGGGTGCAGCGGTATCCGCCGGGCATTACCATTCTTGGTGATGCTGCCCGACAGGTTGATCAGATGGCCCAGGCTGCCGTCCGGACGCAGCAACATGGACCAATCCAGGCCGGCAATCTCGCAGGCGCGTAACCCGGCCTTGAAGCTGAGCAATACCATGGCGTGATTGCGAGTAGCATGCCGGTGGTCGCGGACGTGGCGGATCAACCGGCGCACGTCAGCAGCCTCTAGCACCCGGGCGGGCTGAGACATGTTCTTCTCCAAATGTTTGTGGTCACAGCCATGATACTGACTGTGTTGCCACACTACGACACCTGGTGGGCAATGTCAAAGTTATGCACCTCAGCGGCCGCGCTTAGACAGTTCGATTTATATCAGAGGCTTTGAGGCGCGAAAGAGTAGGTAGCCGGCTGCTCCAGGCTGATACCTCTTGTGCGAGCACTGGTGGGGGAGTTGTGCCATCAATCAAGTGAAGCGCTATCTCTTGTCGCGGGAAATGCAGCGACATCCGGTCGCCGCTGCCTACCCAAACTGGCAAGCCATAACGTCGCAGCGCGGCGAGCAACTCGTCTGCAGCTTCGCTCTTCTGGATTGGGCGACCGTCGAGCCACTGGACGATCAAATAGATTCGTGCCAGCGGATTTTGCGCCTCCATATTCTCAACTACGGACGTCAACATCCCGCAACGATCGGGACGCAGCGAATTGGGCAGATTCTCGATACGTCGCCAAAGGCAAAACCATGTTCTGCAGTCACTCGGCCGTACCGAATAGATCGCACAGCCTTTCCCGGTACAATGGACGCATAATTTGCGCGGCGGCTTTGCGAGCTTCGGGTCGTCGATCGTGATTTCGGAACAGCAGGCGACGCAATTCCCGCATTGTCGACTGGGCACAAGCGGCCCAAAAACTCCGTCCTCGAACGAGCCGCTGGTAGCAATCATCGGCGCAGGCCTATCATGATGGCCGACGGTGTCCAGAACACCAGGGGCAGTAAGCCGTACTTCCGAGCTTCTCCTCGGTCCGCCTGCCGCCAAATCGAGGATGATGCTGTCAGCAAAAACCGGCCGGTTTCGTCCACGGTCGGAAATTCCACCGACTGCTGTTGTTCCGCGTGGGTCTAAAGTGGACGGTCCGTTCATTGGCTAAAAACCGGTCGGTCCGGAAGCGCCCACTTCCGGACGTTGACCGATGCCGAGGAGCGTTAAAGCTCGAGCGACCATTGCCGGTATACAAAGCCAAATGCACCGTCAGCGACCTCCCTATAGGGCTGCGGCTCGCCAGACGCGTAGACCGTATGCAGGGTAGGTGACGGGTATTGAATACGACCTTTGTCGTTGCCGCAGGCTTCCCAATTCGACACCGAAACATAGATCCGGTTTCGCCCGTCGTCCGACGCGCGACTAAGAAGCCTGCGCTTGGCGTCCAGCGTCCCGGCATTGCCCATTCGGTCGTGCGTCGGGTTGATGACTACGTCGGCCGCGATGATCGCTTCCTCCGCGTTCACCGAGCGATAAGCAGGCGTTTCGCGACCTTGAATGATATTAAGCTCACCGCAGACCAGCGCGAACACGTTCCACTCACCTAACGCGATCGTTCGCTGAGGCAGCTGCTCGACGAATGCGGCCAATCGGCCTGCCGCGGGGTCAGCCAACTCGGACGAACGCGCGAACAATTGCCGGCCAAACCGACGGATGCCGCCGTCGCAAGTGACCGCGTACATGGCATGGGTACGTCCCTCGACGGCTTCGTCACCGTCATCCAGCACCTCTGTCACGATGGCACCCGTGCCGCCTAGATTGCGGTACTCCCGCGCCAGCCGTTCAAGCTGTTTCATTGAGTAGATGGCATGCCCAGCGGTCACCAGCAGATCGGGATCATAGGCTTCGGCTGCCGCCAAGATCAGCCGTACCCGTTCGCTTGGGCGCAACATCTTCTCGCCCTCGCAACGCGCGAATGAGATTGTGCCGATCTCGAGATGGTCCAGATCAGACGGCATCACGCCCCCCCATTCGAGCGATCCAGTTGAAGAACTTGATCAGCAGGTCGTAGGAGTGCTGCTCCAAGTTCCGGCGGCGGAGGTGGCCGTGGGCCGGGGTCCGGCAATATGCCATCTGCAGACCGAACCGTGCGGCGGCCGTTTGTGTCGGCATAGCTGATCGGCCCTTCGGCCTCGAGCTGGTCAATCATGCGGGCGGCTTCGTTGTAGCTAATCCGCAAGGTACGTTGCAGTTTGGCGATACTGATCGTGTCATTGTCGCTAACCGCGATGCGGACTCGCGCAAGCATATCTGCGTCTTGCTCTTGCCCCTGTTCATTACCAGTCATCGGCCGACGCAATGGTCGGTGACCGTTGAAGAGCAGGGGGGATAGTCCTCGCGCGCCGGCTGCAGCGCTTGGACGACAGCACGCGGTGGAGCAAACGTGGGGCGAGTTGGCCTTGGCCGTGTCACGACTTCGCGATCGACTATAGCGCTTGAGGAACGGGCCGTTCCCGAACCTTTTGGCAAAACGTCACTCGCCCGTGAACTTGCCAACTCACGACTAAGGGTGCTCCTCAAGGTACGGACGAGATTGAGCGGGCGACCGCCCATCATCCAAATGGCCCCAGCGGCAACGGCTAGGCCAATCAGCAATAGTGGGAAGGCCCGCCTAAGCGCGTACAAAAGTGCGAGTAGCAAGCCCCCAGCGACCACGGGCACCGCAATCGCCGGTACCGCGATCATCGCAACGACGGAAAATGCCGCTATTTGAAATAGGCGCCGCTTTTTCAAGCACCGAGGGCAAAGCCGACGTCGTTGATTGGCAACATGCGTGCTCCGACCGCCCTGGCGCAAAATGCCATGATTGCGACGTTGGTAATTGGTCGTGCCGGTCGTCACTTGATCGATGACTGTCGTCATTTGATTGGCGGGAAGACGATCTCCGCATTTTGAACATGCATATACGGCGTAAGCCATGGTTGAGCCCCTATCAAAGGCGGTGACCTTGCAAGGTCACCGCCCGCACATTCAGTGCTCAATAATGATGGGACTGCGCGCGGATCGCAGCCTGCCGCGCCTGCTCTTGCTGCCGGTGCGCTTCCGCTCGCTCGCGTTGTTCTTCTTGGTTCGCACGCGATCGAGCGCGCGCTGCTTCGGCGCGGTAGCGCATCTCTGCTTGCTGGGCCGTCTGCCCAAACGCCGTGTTCGACGAAACGGCAGCGAATACGGCAATGCTGAGAATGATGATCTTCACGTTCTGTTCCCCTGTTGAGGGGCGGTGAAGCCTGATGCCTCGCGCCGCCCGTATGTCCACTCGGGGCGGCGGCCGAAGCCGGATGTTGAGAACCCGCTCATCACGAGCGCATGCGCCTTTACCGTTGCCGGCTGGACATGCGCGCATGCCACCCGGCCCCGATAAATCGCGACCGAGCAGATGAGAGGGGTTCTCACGCCCCACGCTGCGGCTTTCACGCAGTGCACGCCAATCGTACGTACCTTGGAGCGCAAGGGCAAGGCGGGGTGAAAATAGGCCGCAAGACCCAAACGATCCGTTGCTTCGCTGAGCTGATGCCGGCCAATCAAGCGAGGGATGGTCAAGCTGCGTCATCACGGTATGGGCGACGCATGAGTGCGACCCCGCCAACAGCATCCGGCATGAACCGGCACGAGTTCGTGGCCTTCGTCGCCGCCGTGATGGCGGTGAACGCGCTGGGCGTCGATCTGATGTTGCCGTCGCTGCCGACGATTGGGCGCGAGCTTGCGGTCGCTACCGCCAATGCGCGCCAATGGATCGTGACCGCCTACATTCTCGGGTTCGGGCTCGGGCAACTGGTCTACGGCCCTCTGGCGGACCGCTATGGTCGAAAGCCCGTCCTGCTGACCACCTTGGCGGGATTCGTGCTGGCGACCCTTTTCGCGGCTGGATCGACTACCTACCCGGCGCTGCTCGGCGCGAGAGTGCTCCAGGGTCTGATGTCAGCTTCCACCCGGGTCTTGGCGGTAGCCATCGTCCGTGACAATTTCTCTGGCCGCCGCATGGCGCGCACCATGTCGCTGGCGCAGATGATCTTCTTCTTGGTGCCAATCGTCGCGCCCAGCATCGGCCAGCTTCTGCTGCATTTTGGTCCCTGGCGGATCATCTTCTATGCGCTCGCCATATTCGCGGCGTCGGTCTTCGCTTGGACGACAACACGCCTGCCCGAGACGTTGCCGCCAGCGCGACGCATCCCGCTGTCGCTCGCAACGCTCGCGGAGAATTACCGCCTGACGCTGACCAATCGGTACTCGCTCGGCTATGCCTGCGCTGCCTCCCTGACGTTCGGCGGGATCATCGCATTCGTTTCGTGCGCTCAGCAGGTGTTTGTCGACGAGTTCGCCGCTGGCGATCGGTTCACGTTGCTGTTCGCCATCTGCGCCTTTTCGATGGGCTGCGCATCGTTTGCGAACAGTCGCTTGGTTGAACGGCTTGGCACGCGGGCCATCTCACAAACGGGCGCGCTGACGCTGATCGCCTTGGCTTTGGCTCATACCGTCGTCATCGCGACAGGGTCCGAGACGCTACCCAGCTTCGTCCTGTTCCAGGCGCTGAGCATGACTTGTATCGGCCTATGCGGTTCCAATTTCGGCGCGATGGCCATGGAGCCCGTAGGGCACATCGCCGGCAGCGCTTCCTCCATTCAGGGATTCATCGTTAGCATTGGCGCTGTGATCGTCGGATCGATCATCGGCCAATCCTACGACGGAAGCACGCTGCCGCTAGCACTTGGCTATCTCGCCATTGGATTGGCGGTGATCGCGATCATCGCGGTCGTGGAGCGTGGGCAGCTGTCTCAGGGTCGTATGGCACCGGGTTGAGCATCGGCTGTGAGCGCTTGATCGTCGCTGGGCGAACGGAGTCATGCTACTGTCGCAAGTAGCCATTCAATTTGTCTCGCCAACCTCGCACAGCCCGGATCACATGGTATGAACCAGTTGGCGTGATAGCTGCGGTCGCGAAGCAGCTATTGCGCCTTAAACAAATCGTCCAGCAGAGCGGTCGGGCCAGTAATCGCTAACAAAACCTTCGGTCATGAAGAAGCTGAAGGGCGGACGTCGGCGTCGCCAACGGCGCGAAGTTTGGGTCCATGCCGCCTTTGGTGCGCTGATCAGGCGGCGGAGATGCCTTTTTTTTAACCGAAGGCTCGATACCGTGCGGTGCGCCTGGAAGTAAGTCGCGTCTATCATGACGGCCTCCGGCTCGGCGCCTGCGGCAGCTGGCCCTACCATCTTTAGAAGGAATATGCTCTTCTCTCCAAATCGCCTCCTTCGATTGCACGGCGGCTTTTACGGGCCTTTGTCCTTTGACAACGCATCATCGCAACCAGTTGCGATTGAAGAAAACAATGCCCCTCAACGCTCCGCTGGTCATCGACCCTCGGCTTCCGGTGGTTCTTTCAAAAATACGGCTGAAGCCACGCAACCGGCTCGTCAATTAGCCAATACTGCCGCTCATGCGAAGTCTTTTTAAGGACCCTTAATTAGATCGCGAAGCTCACATCAATGGATCATGACCCTCGCCCTTCAAGTTTCCGAGCCATTTATCAGCAGTCGTTACGACTGTGTCCGCTCCTGAGGTAAGAGCCTTTGCCGACTGCTCGGCCCGTATCGAGGGCACCACTCCCAAACGTTCAATACGATGACCATCAACCGATAAGTAGTTTTGTTCTGCAACCTGGAGTTGTCCGTTATCAGGTAGCCGAAAGCGATAGGACAACTCTGCGGCTCCCGCCGTTCGCGAGCCGAATGCCGTAGCGATCTTATAGGCCTGTAGAACATCCGTGAACACCTCCGCCGAGCTTGCCGTCATCGACCCAACGAGGATTGCGAACGAACCCCGGAAGATGTATTTCGAGAAAGGAGTAAACATTTCCGTCGTGCCATTCTTGGAGGTTAGTTTTCCAATATATGTATGATGTGGCAGAATAAACGATAGAGACTTCCTAAGTGAATCCATAGATCCACCAGAGTTATGGCGTAAGTCTATTATTACGCGACCAAAAGGGTCTTTCTTTAAAGCGTCTCTAAATGTGACAACTTGTTCTGGCGAAAAGGAGTCAAAGCGTATAAGCGTAGATCCACTATCTAACTTTGTCACTATAACTTTACCCTGCTTAGATGAGGGCGGGCAATATTTATCTACTGCAATCCTGTGCTCTTCTCCCCTGTCGGAAACAAATTCAATCTCAGACTTAAGTCGGTTATCTACCACTTTCGCGGATAGAGTTTTAAGTTCGAGTCCGGGATAAAGATCGGCCCGTGCGCCCAGTGAATTGGGGTCCACGTCCGCTATCGTAATTGCGCCTCCCCGGTCGCCTGATCCTACTACAATGCCGATCCAAGGCAAAAGCACAGGCTTACGCAAATCTCCCTTGTTCCAAAGAGCCGCTAAGGCGGCTTTGAAGTTTGCCCTCTCCTTCAAACGTGAAACATCAGCAGAAGACCCAACAAAGAATCTTACGCTTTTATGCGTCGCGCCTTCGTCAAGAAACGTTGCAACGGCATATGATGCAGACGCCGGATCTACGGCGAGCGTCAACAGCTTCCAGCCGACCCGTATTGAAGAATGAGGCGCAGCAATTGAATGGCGGACTTGGATGACGGTCGGAAAGAGTGTAGGTCTACCGGTGGTCATCCAAACGCCTGCACATCGACCCAACGCAGGTTCGACAACCTCCATATTACCACTGCGACCCTCCGTTTTGTTACTAGCGGAGCCAAATCTTGAAACTGACGTGTGGGAACTTTCGAGAAGGTTGACTAATGGTTCAAACACTTGACTGTACGCTTGATCCCGAGACATGTTCGCCTCGATCTTACGTCGAAAGTTAGTTACTACTAACTGCCAATCAAAGCCATTAAAGTTGCGGTCCACGTATTTAGCGTCAAGCGTAGAAACGATACCGTCGAATGTCGCTAGGTTCAGCGATTGTACGCTCCGCTGGGACCAATCCCGGAATAAACGTCGCGTGATCCAAGCACTCATCAAAACGAATGAGACCAATATCAGAATCATCCACGGACGGAATTTTAACAAAAGACTCTACCATTTAGAGAAAAACCACGTGGTGCAAAAACAGCACCACGTGGTTGACGATCAGTGCGTAGTGCACTCATAGCTGAGATATTGTTCATTTCCGTTCGCGTCAACGACTCTAAAGGTTGCATTAGCAGAACCAGATGACTGTACGATCTTAACATTTCCTCCAGCGTCAAGGCAGTCTCGCTGCAGCTGACCGAGTTCGGCCCCGGAAATTGTAGTGACGCTGCTTGGAGGGGGCTTATCACCATTAATCCAATCCAAAATCACCTGATACCAGGGCTTATCATGGTCGTCTGGATTAGCGATCAAACCGCCCGCAACGAACTCGATTTCGTTTAGCGCTAACACCCTCATGGCTATATCTCCCTGGCCTTTAATCGGCACTTCAAGCTCGATCACGAGTGAACGGAAGTCAACTTATTATTACATCTCGATGTGTATTTAATGGCGTTTTTTTCATGGTTCAAGACGTGCGACCTGCCGATGTTATTTTTAACATCGCTTCGTCATTCGTTCTAAGCTGCGCTGACCGGGACATATCACTCTCGGTAGATGCAAGCCACGACTTTACCCGTCACGCGAGGCGGCGCTGGCCTAGGGTCAGGACCCATTGATGTTGGTGCCGCGATCTGATTCAGGCTCCGTGAGGAGACCCCGGATGAGCGACCTTTATTGGCTGACTGACGAGCAGATGGCGCAGCTGCGGCCGTTCTTTCCCAAGAGCCATGGAAAGCCCCGGGTTGACGACCGGCGCGAGCTGAGCGGCATTATTTCGTCAATCGTAACTGGTTGCGATGGTGCGATGGTGCGATGGTGCGATGGTGCGATGGTGCGATGGTGCGATGCGCCAAGGACTACGGCCGGCATAAGACGCTGTAAACCGGTCGAAGCGATGGAGAGAGAAGGCCATCTTCCTCCAGATGTTGGAAGGGCTGGCTGTCGCAGGCGCTGAGCCGAAGAACTGTCTTGATCGACGCGACCTACCTCAAAGCACACCGCACGGCATCGAGCCTGCGGGTTAAAAAGGGGGTCTTGGCCGCCTGATCGGTCGCACCAAAGGCGGGATGAACACCAAGCTCCACGCCGTCAGCGATGCGGACGGGCGGCCCTTGAGCTTCTTCATGACCGCCGGGCAGGTCAGCGACTACACTGGCGCGACAGCCCTCCTCGACGATCTGCCCAAGGCGCGGTGGCTGCTCGGCGATCGCGGCTACGACGCCGACTGGTTCCGGGACGCCTTGCAGGCCAAGGGCATCGAGCCCTGCATCCCAGGTCGGCGGTCCCGCAACGAGCCTGTCAAATACGACAAGCGCCGATACAGGCGCCGCAGCCGCATCGAGATAATGTTCGGACGCCTCAAGGACTGGCGCCGGGTCGCCACCCGCTACGACCGGTGTCCCACCGTCTTCTTCTCCGCCGTCGCCCTCGCTGCCACCGTCATCTTCTGGCTGTGATCAACGAGTCCTGAGCCTAACCTATTGTTGTTTAAGATTATCACGTATTCGATCTATAATACCAATAAAAATGCATTAGACTGAATTCACGATAAACAACTGGTGACAGCTTAACCACAAACAATCATCACCGCGAGTTTTATTTCTCCACTATCTTTGATCCTTCGACAAAATAAATCCGGTTAGCGCCATTGGAAGCATGTGGACGATGCGCAACAACGACCCTCGTTATCGATAACGATCGAACGGTATCCATAACCGCCTGCTCTGACGCAGGATCTAGATTTGCCGTACCTTCATCCAAAAAAAGTATTTTTGGTTTTCGATATAACGCGCGAGCAAGAAGTACGCGTTGGCGCTGGCCGCCGGACAGGCTCGAGCCCAGATCACCCGTATAGGTCTCGTATTTCATAGGAAATGTCATAATATCGTCATGTATGCTGGCAGCTCTCGCCGCTGCTTTTACGTCTTCCATATTTGCGTCGAGATCAAAAAACGAGATATTATCACTTATACTTCCCCCAAAGAGTTGATCGTCCTGCAATACCGCGCCGATTTGCGACCGATAACTGTTAATACCGAAAGTCCTTAAGGCAACTCCATCGATTAGTATGTTGCCTGATTGGGGTTCATTAAAACCTAGCATTAATTTAAGTAACGTTGTTTTGCCTTGCCCGGAGGGGCCTTGGAAACACACAAAGTCGCCCTCATTGATTTTCAGAGAAACGTTATTGACCACGTTTGGTTCATGGTCGGCGTAGGCAAACGTAACATCTTTCAGTTCAATTTCACCACGCAAGTGGTCTTGTCGTTGGGAGAAAATATCAAGCCCCGGCTCGACATCAGCTTTAACGATATCACCAAGGCGCTCGAGATGTACGCGTAATGTGCGAAAAGAGACAACTTGACCGATGAGACTACTTGCTGCAGAGCCGAATTGGCTAGTATACATTTGAAAGGCGAAAAGCATTCCGAGTGTAAGATCGCCGTTGATTACCAGTTTCGCACCAATGAACCATGTTATCACCTGTTGGCCACCACCCAAAAGTGAACTTCCGGTAGCGCTGAAAAGCCTAAATCGAGACATCCTTATTTGGTTATCAACCAAGCGGGCCTGTTGGTTCTGCCAGATTGCTACACGCTCATGTTCATTCGCGAATAGCTTAAATGTTCTAGCGCCCCTGATGGTTTCTAGGAATGTCGTCTGCACCTTTGCGTCAAGATGCATGCCCTCCAGAGTGTAGCGCTTAAAAACTGGAAAGGTAACGGCTTGGAACAAGGCCGCAACAAAAACGCTTGTAAGCTCCAGCCCAGCTAAAAGCGGTGAATAAGTGACCATCATTCCGAAGGCGACTATTCCGATAACCCCATTCAATATTGTACTCGGAACCGCGTTTAATAATGTGTCTTGGATTGGTTGTAACGATGAGAAGCGAGATAACACATCTCCGACATGTCGCTTCTCAAACCAACTTACTGGTAGTCGTAAAGTATGGCGAAGAAGATTGGATCGCATCTGGAAGGACATTTGTGTACCGATATAAACACCTATCATGCCCTGTAAGAGCTTCAACGATGATGTTGTAATCAGTAGAAACACTATAGCGCCCGCAAGCACAGTAAGTAGGTCAAGATTGCCTTTCGATATCGCCTCATCAACGATCAGCTGGTTTAGAATGGGCGAAACGAGTGAGAAAGCCTGCATGATAGCGGCTAGTAGAAACATCTGTGCGACTGCGGGAACGACCCCCCGCACACGAGGAAACAGATCTTTTAGATGGACAGTATCAGCCCGCTTCACCTTTAAAAACGAAGGTGTAGCGGTAAATTCGATGGCAACGCCTGTAAAATATCTGTCGGCTACACCATGTTCTATCCAGAGGCGGCCCCTAGCAGGATCATGAATTAGCAGCTTTTGACCCTTAACCTTTTCGAGAACGACAAAGTGATTAAGACCCCAATGGAGTATGGACGGAGTATTGAGGTCAGCAATTTCTTCAAGTTCTAAACGAATCGGTCTTGCCGTTAAGCCCAGGGCATCCGCAATGCTTATCATCGAGCGCAACGTCATACCTCTTGACGACACGGTAAACCTTCGCCTCAGCTGTGAAAGTGAAGTTTCCTGCCCTGAAGATGACACTATCATTGCTAAGCATGCTAGGCCGCACTCCGATGCTTCGTTCTGCAGAACCGTAGACACACGGTTCTTGCGAGTAGTATGAAGACCGTCTAATGGGGATAATAGCATTGCAGGTGTTACCAATCCAAGCGATAGAACGAGATACGTAGATTAGGAAGTTTAGACCAACAATGGATTTATTCAGGTCGGCGGCCGTTGCCGAGCAGAGGCGAGGCCTTCACGGTGAGGTAATCGTCAGCGAGCCCCGCTTTTTTCGCGTTTTGACTGCGGTGTTCGTCGCATTTTCCCTAGTCGTGGGGGTGATTGCCTGCACGGCTAATTTTGACAAGCGAGAAAGCGTGGCTGGTTGGATTGTACCGGAATTCGGTATGGCGGATGCGTTTGGCGCCCCTGGAGCTGTCGTACGTACTGTCGAGGTCCGGGTGGGGCAAAAAGTTATAAAGGGGCAAACCCTGGCATCGTTTTCAACAGAAACCTACGACGCCAGGGGAGCAGTTAGCGCTCAAGAACAAAAACAGGTGACAGAGCAACTCAGGCAGGTTGGAACTCAAATAGCGTCCCTTCAGGGGCGCAACTTGATCGACACTCAACGCGCCGAGCGTCAGCGGTTTTCACTGAAAAAGTCGGTAAACTGGCTGAGAGAGCGAATAAGGTTTCAAGAGGCGCAACTAGCAATTGCGAAACGCCAGGTCGCTGAGTCCGACCCCGTGGCCAAGCGCGGTTTTATATCGCGATCGGAACAGGACAGAAAAGTATCTGCGGTTCTTGAGCTTGAGCAGGCTGGTGTCGAGCTCGAAAGTCAGATTAATACTCAGCAATCGCAACTTGACTTAGTAGATTCTGATTTGCGCACAGCTCGCGAACAACGTGCCATGGACGTTTCTCAGCTAAAGATGAGTCAAGCCGGTTTGGTCAACAGCGCTCTGGGAACATCCACACGGTCCGGAGCGACATTGCGTGCACCTGTCAGTGGTTCAATTGTTGCAGTGAATGCTCGCCCGGGGGAAACGATTAAGCAAGGCTTGCCTCTGGTCTCTATTGCTCCGCCTGGGCGAACTGAGGTAGAATTGATTTTGTCCACAAAATCGGCAGGTCTTATTAGATTAGGGGAGGTAGTCGCATTGCAGGTGGATGCTTTTCCGTTTCAACATTACGGTCAGCTTAAGGGTATTGTAGAAGAGGTTAGCCATACCGCGGTATTGCCTGGTCAGTATGATGCGCCAATAAAAATTGTCGCCCCCTCTTATAGGATAAGGGTGGCTGTTGGCAGTACGCGTAGCACAAACGGCGAAGTCCTTTCTTTGCAGCCGGGTATGACATTAAACGGCATTATAACAACGGAGCGACGTACCGTATTACAGTGGATATTTGATCCCGTTCTAGCAGCGAAACGTTCTTTGCAATCCGACTAGATTTGTTCATTCGAAGTAGACAGCGCGCTAATTTAGAGCTTTAGGGGTTCCGGTAAAAACCGCTGCCCAGCTCTTCGTCGCCGCAACGGTGCAGGAAGTCATTGGGCTTCGCGGTGCATGAACCGCGGCCAATCTCAGCCAGCCCGATGTTGGCATCGCGATCGAAGGCGGCATCACCGGCGACAGTCCCGGCTGCAACCCTGGAAAAAAAGCCCGGCGACGATCGGTGGCGGTCCTGGACTGTTCCTGTACGACAGCAGTACTTTGCTCAACCGAAAGTTCGTATCGCTGGTCGGCGGTGATGCGGCGGTAAAGCATCCCGCTTCAGCGCGATCTAGTCCAGCGCTTTGGGGACAATAGTGCCGCGGTTCAAGCGACGAATGCCGGCTTGCCAACTATCAACCTAGTAGTGTTGGCGCGCTACACCCATGCCTAAAACGGTATCATTGATCGCGCCGAATTTGACCTCATCGTCGATCTCGTCCTCGCCCAAATTAAGCGACTGGACGCGGCCCGACTTGCGGAATTACGCAGCTTTGCGTTCTTAGGACTAATAGTACATTATGCCGAATATGTACTGAGTTAGCCTTATCGCGATGTTACACAACGTCGGTGATTATTGGTGGAAATGACTATCCTGTGAAATATGCAGCCCGGATTAACGCTGCTCATTCATATTGTGGCTGTTGGACCGCACTAACTTTCTGTTAAACTCGGTTTAGGTAATTCGGATGTCGGTCGCGATAGACCTGAGATTAATCGACAGACAAACCAAGCTACATCGTATTGATAACCGCCACCGAGCCGGGTTGAGGGACAGTATCCTGAGCTTCGACAGTGGTAAGTGGCAACTTTGGACGCTCGTGCCGGTGTCTTACCTGTGCCTGAAGGCTCGCAAATCGTTGGTCCGCGGTGCCGGCTTCGAGACCCGCGGCTGTAGCGGCTTTAAGATAACGTCCGGCCGCGACCTCGCTCTGGAACCAGGCGACATCCGTCTGAGGGTCGGCGGGTGCATCCGC
>CAXTVB010000009.1:0-13358 GCA_964247555.1 uncultured Sphingomonas sp.
CCTGCCTGCCCGATACCCCCGTCCTCAGCTTCTTCGAAGTGCCCGAAGAAAAGGCGGTCGAGGTCGTCGCGGTCATCGGCGCACCCGGCCAGCCCGCGCAAATCGGCGGCATGCAGGCGCTGGCCGCATGAGTGCCGAACCGATGGCCTCCGCCTTCCAGGGCGGCCAACCGGCGCAAGCCGGACTCGTCCAAGGCCCTCTGACTTACGGTCCACGCCCGTCGTCGCGCGACGCGAACCGGCTGGTCCGCGAACATCTGCCGCTCGTTCGCCGGATTGCGTGGCACGTCCACGGATCGATGTCGTCGATCGTCGAAGTCGAGGATCTGGTCCAGGTCGGGCTGGTCGCGTTGGTCGAAGCGGCGGCGGCGTTCGAGGACCGCGGCCAGGTGACGTTCCGCCAATATCTCGCCACCCGGCTGCGCGGATCGATGATCGACGAACTGCGCCGCCAGGCCACCACCACGCGCGGCGCGATGCGCCGGCGCCGCGCCTATAACGACGCCATCGCGACGCTCAGCAGCCGCGAAGGCCAAGCCCCCGGAGAAGCCATGATCGCCGAGCATCTGGGCGTCAGCATCGACAAGCTGCGCGCCGATTATGCGACCGCCGAAGCGCTGCGCTTCGAACCGATCGACGAACTCTATGCCGACGACCTGCCCTGGTTCGCCGACGACACGCCCGACGCGTTCGAGCAGTTGGCGGAGAGCGACCTGCGCGACACGCTGATCGCCGCGATCGCCGGCTTGCCGGAACGCGAGGCGCAGGTGGTGCAGCTTTACTATGTCGAGGAACTGAACCTCGAGGAGATCGGCCAGGTTCTGGGCGTCGGCGCGGCGCGCGTCTGCCAGATCAAGGCGGCGGCGCATGGCCGACTGAAAAAGGCGCTCGCGCGGCGGATGTAAATTGCCGGCGAAAAAATCGCCGGCGCGGATGCCGCCGGGTCGGCGAGCCTCCGATCATGCAAGACGATGTTTCCTGCGGGAACTTTCACGATTCCCTCAGCAGGATTGCCCGGCTGGCCCCAAAAGGTGGTTAATCTTCTCCTAACCATTTGTCGCAATGATCGTCGCCCATAGGGGGAACGAGCCAATGACGACGACCCGGACCATACGCGCGCATGAATTCGCCGGCCTGCTCGATACGCTGCCGGCCGGCGTGGAAACGATCAGCCTCGATTGTTTCGACACGCTGGTCTGGCGCACCACGCATGCGCCGATCGACATCTTCGCGACCATAGACCTGCCCGGCGGCGCGATGGGTCCGCGGATATGGTCGGAGTCCGCGGTGCGGCGGATGGCCGGGCACCGCGGCGGCGGCGGCGAGATCCGGCTGGCCGACATCTACCGCCATCTGCACATAGCAGCCGACGACGCGGCGATCGCGGCGGCGGTCGAACGTGAATTGGCCGAGGAAGCGCGCCATGCCTTCGCCTTCGCCCCCGTCGTCGCGCTGATCCGCGCGGCACGGACGCGGGGGCTTCGCGTGATCGTCGTCAGCGACATGTATCTGTGCGAGGCCGAACTGCGCCGCCACATCGCCGCCGCCACGGGTGCGGACATTCTGGCGCTGATCGATCACGTCTTCGTCTCGGGCGATCACGGCCGCGGCAAATGCGGCGGGCTGTTCGATGAGGTACTGGCGACGCTGGGCGTCCGGCCGGAAACGATCTTCCATATCGGCGACAATCATGAAGCGGACGCCGTCGCGGCCGGGCGCCACGGCCTGCACACCGCCCATTTCGTGCAGTTCGATGCCGCCAGCGTGGCACGCCTGCGCCACGAAGCGATCGCGGCGACGATGATCGACCCGACGGCGCGAGTCACCCGCCCGGTGCTCCAGCCACACCGCGCCGCGGTGTCGCTGCGCTCCTCCGATGATCCTGCGCATGTGCTTGGCCATGACGTGATCGGCCCGGCGATGCACGGGTTCGCGTTATGGCTCAAAAGCGAGCTGGATGCGATGGCGGAGCGCACCGGCCGTACGGTGCGGCCGCTGTTCATGATGCGCGACGGCCATTTGCCGCTCCAGGCATTCACCGCGATGTTCCCCGACGCAGGCGGCGTCGCGGTTGAGATCAGCCGGTTCGTCGCGACGCGCGCCGCGCTGATCGACGACGATGCGCTGGACCGTTATCTCGGCGATTGGCTCCATTGCCTGCCGGTCGCGGCGCTGGCGCGGCAATTGATGCTGTTCCCCGAAGATGTCGCGAAGATCGGCCGTATGACGGATCGAAAAGCCGCCGAGGCGGCATTCTCGGGGCTGGTCCGCCAGGGCGATATCCGCCGCAAGATCCTGCGCCGCGCAGGCGTGTTCGGCGCAAAGCTGCGCACGCATCTCGAGAGCGTGGGAGTCGCGCAGGGCGATGCGGTGATGCTGGTGGACATCGGCTATAACGGCACCGTCCAGAACATGCTGACGCCGATGCTCGAACGGTCGATGGGATTGACGGTCGCCGGCCGGTATCTGTTCCTGCGAGAGGGGCAGATATCGGGCCTCGACAAGCGCGGGATGCTCGATGCGTGGTCCTATGAGACGCGCACGCTGCACGCCTTGTCGTCCAGCGTCGTGCTGCTCGAACAATTGTGCAACGTCGCGCAAGGATCGACCATCGACTTCGCCGCCGATGGCAGCCCGATCCGCGAACGGCCCGATATGAAGGCCGAGCAGAGCCTGGTCCGCGATGCGGTGCAGGCGGCGTGCCTCGCCTATATCCGCGCCGCCGATGACGGCATCCACGTGGCGGCACCGAGCGACGATCTGGCCGCGCGCGTATCGGGCGCGGCGGCCGCGCTGGCACGGCTGTTCTTCCTGCCGAGCGCAGAGGAAACGGCGCTGTTCGCGACCTTCGCGTTCGACGCGAATATGGGGACCAATTCCAGCCGCAGGCTGTTCGATCCCGAAGGCGCGGAACGGGGATTGCGGCGGCTGGGGCTGCCCTATCTGGACGGTGGCGACTGCATGTACGTGCCAGGCGAGATCCAGCCGAAGGGGCTGCCGCTCGCGCTCACCCTGTTCACCACCGCGCGGTTCGCGATGGATTTGCGGCTCAGCGATTTCGACACCGGCGGCGTCGCCATCCCCGTCATCCTGCTGGGCAGTCAGGACGGCGGCATCGTCGAGCGCCTCGCTTTTCCGACCATCGACGGCTTCTATCGGATCGACGTGCCGGTGGGTGCAGGCCGCTTCGTCCCCGGCGTCCTGTTCGGCGATCGCCTGGAATGGGTTCAGATCGAGGAGGTCCTCTACCGCCCCGTCACCGCCCCGGAGGACGCCGCGCCCGCTCGTGCCGCGGCCTATGTCACCGATGCGATGGAAGCGATGGCCCCCGGGCTATACCGCGCATCGCCGAACGGATTGCTGATGGCACCCCCGCCGCCGAGCGCGACGCCGCAGATGCTGACCGTCGTGTTCCGCCCCATTCAATGGCGCGGACGCACCCCGGCCATCGCACAGGCGGCGTGACGGCGGGCGATCGGGCCCTTTCCCACGATCGTCGACCGCCGCCGACGCCAGAAACCCCGACGACCGAAGTCGCCGGGGTTCTTGCCCTGCCCGCGAACGGACCGGGATCGCTCGGCGCCGACACCCTGAGGGGGGGCGGTGCCAGCACTGCGAAGCGATTACTGAAGGAGCTTCAGGACGCTCTGCTGGCTCTGGTTGGCCTGCGCCAGCATCGCGGTCGATGCCTGGGTCAGTATCTGCGCCTTCGCCAGCGCGGTCGATTCGGCCGAGAAGTCGGTGTCCTGGATACGGCTCTGCGCGTCGGCCAGGTTGGTCGCGTCGGACGTCAGGTTGTTCACCGCCGACTGCAGCTGGTTCTGGGCGGCGCCCAGGCTGGCCCGACGGTTCGAGATGAGCGCGATCGCATTGTCGTAATCGGCGAGCGTCGCGCTGGTCTTCACGACCGGCGTGGCGGGGGTCGTGATGTCGACGATCGACGCCAGACCACCGCTTGCCGGCGTGCTGCCCGATGCCGCGACATAGGCACCCGAAAGATCGCCGCCAAGGTTCATCGAGATCGCATCCGTCGCATTGGCACCCGCCTGGATCGAGACCGCGCCGGACGTGCCGGCCGTGCCCTTGAACAGCGAGATGCCGTTGAACTGGCTGTTCTGGACCACGTTGTTGATCTGCGTGGCGAGCGCGTTCTGCTCGGTCGTGATGTTCGCGACGTCGCTGGCCGAATAGGTGCCGTTGGTCTTCTGGACCTGCAGTTCGCGCATCCGCTGCAGGTTGTTCGTCACGTCGTCCAGCGCGCCTTCAGCGGTCTGCGCCAGCGAGATGCCGTCGTTCGCGTTGCGGACGCCCTGGTTCATGCCGGTGATCTGCGACTGCATCGACGTGGCGATCGCCAGGCCGGCGGCATCGTCCTTTGCCGAATTGATGCGCTTGCCGGTCGACAGGCGCTCGATCGAGGTCGAGAGCATCGCATTGGCTTTCATCGACGCCGTCGATGCGCGCAGCGCGTTGGTGTTGGTTGCGATAACAGTCATGGGTTCATCTCCATTTTCGGCGTTCCCCGCCGCCCCCCAAGAGCGGAAGGCCGAGCCGCCAAGAGTGAGAACGGCCGGCCGGGGGCGGGCTTAAGCCAAAAAAACATCGCCGCCGGGAACCGCGGCCCGATCGCCCGTATCCCGTTGAGAAAGCACGACGCTCTTCGCGCGCGCGAACGTCGCGTACGCGGCCGCGTTGCGTACGCGGACGCGGACGCCCGCACGGAAATAATCTGCCGGCCGGCAAGCGCTTTAACCACCCATTTACCACCCCTGCGGCATTCCCCCCTTCTCGAAGGGGATTTCCATGCGCTCGATCTTTCCATCTGCTGCCGTCACCGCCCGCAAATATGCGCTCGTGTCGTCGCTTCGCGCGCAGGGGTTCGGGATCGGCGCCGCCGACGCGGTGCCCGCCGCCGGCGACATCTTCCTGGTCGCGGAGGGCGAGGCGATCACCGCGCCGGCGCGCACCGTCGTGATCGCGGAGGACCATCGCACGGTCATGCCGTCGCGCGACGGCAACCCCGCGCGCATCGCCTTCGGACCCGCCGATGCCGAGATCGGCAACGGCTTCGCGCGCGCGCTGCTCGCCGGACCCGAGACGCCCACTGCCGCCGACCCGGAAAGCCTGGCGCTGTTCGCGCTGGCGGAACGCGTCGCACAGGCCGAGATCACGGTGCTCATCAACGGGCCGACCGGCACCGGCAAGGAAGTGCTGGCGCGCGCGATCCACAATAATTCCCCGCGGGCGAACGGCCCGTTCGTCGCGATCAACTGCGCCGCGCTCCCCGAATCGATGCTGGAGGCGCTGCTGTTCGGGCATCAGAAGGGCGCGTTCACCGGCGCATCGTCGGGCGGCGAGGGGTTCTTCCGCGCGGCCAACGGCGGCACGCTGCTGCTCGACGAGATCGCGGAAATGCCGATCCAGCTTCAGGCCAAGCTGCTCCGTGCGCTGCAGGAGCGCGAGGTCGTGCCGATCGGCGCGTCGGTGCCGCAATCGATCGACGTGCGCGTCATCGCCTGCGCCAACCGCGACCTGCAGGGCGAAGTCGCCGCGGGTCGGTTCCGCGCCGATCTATATTACCGGCTGTCGGTCTTCCCGCTGACGACCAAGCCGTTGTCGCAGCGCCGCCAGGACATTCCCGCGCTCGCCGCGACGATGATCCTGCGCCATGCCGGCAATCGCCAGATCATTCCCTGGCCCGATGCGGAAGCGGTCGACATGCTGGTCCAGCACGACTGGCCGGGCAATGTCCGCGAGCTGGAGAACGTCATCCAGCGCGCGCTGCTGTTCGCCGCGGGCGATACCATCCATGCGAGCCATATCGTGTTCGACCGGCCCGCCGCGTCGCTGTTCGAACGGACGGACGATCAGCCCGCGACGCTGGGCAATATCGTGCAGCTGAGCGAATTCGCCGCGATCCGCGATACCCTTCGCCAGTGCGGCGGCAGCCGGATCGAGACCGCGAAACGCCTAGGCATCTCCGAACGCACGCTTCGCTACCGCCTGGCCAAGGCGCGCGAGCAGGGTGAGGATATCGGCGCCGCGACCAGCTGGGCGGCGATCGCATGACGATCGGCAGCATAGGGGGCATCGGCGGCGGGTCGATGGGGATCGACCGCATCCTTCAGCTCCGCCAGCAGATCCTCGACAAGAACGACGCGCTGTCGCGTGCCAATAGCGGTGCCAGCGCCACGACCGGCGTCGCCGCGCCGGCGTCGTCGTCGACCGCCCCCGCCAGCTTCGCCGCGTCGATGGATCAGGCGCTGAAGAGCGTCAACGACGGCCAGAACCAGGCCGCGCAACTGTCGGAAAGCTACGAGCGCGGCGACACCGTCGATATCGCCAAAGTGATGCTCGCCCGCCAGCAGGCATCGGTCGGTTTCGAGGCCACGCTGCAAGTCCGCAACAAATTGCTGTCCGCCTACAAGGACATCATGAGCATGCCGGTGTAACGACAGATGTCCAATGCCCTGACCCCCATCGTCGCGAGCCCCGAACGGTTCGCGAACCCGCTCCTCCAGATGAAGGGCGTTCTCGCGCAGCCGGCGGTGCGTCGTTCGCTGCCGATGGCGCTGATGATCGGCCTGATCGCCGCCGCCGCGCTTGCGTGGATGACGCTGTCGACGCCGACGCAGAAGACGCTGTTCACCGGACTTCCCGACAGCGACAAGGCCGCGGTCACCGCCGCGCTGACGCAAGGCGGCATCAAGAGTCACGTCGACGACGGCACCGGCGCGCTGACCGTCGGCGAGGAGGATTTCTCCAAGGCGCGGATGCTGCTGGCCGGCCAGGGCCTGCCGAAAGCGGCGCCCGGCGGCTATGCGATCCTCGACCAGCTGCCGATGGGCGTGTCCCGCGCGGTCGAGGGCGAACGCCTTCGCCAGGCGCGCGAGACCGAACTGGCGAAATCGATCGAGGACATCGATGCGGTCGCGCAGGCGCGCGTCCATCTCGCCATGCCCGAAGCCAGCGTGTTCGTGCGCGACAGCGCCAATCCTTCCGCGTCGGTCGTCCTGAAGCTCCAGGGCGGACGCTCGCTTTCCGACGCGCAGGTGTCGTCGATCGTCAACCTCGTCGCCTCGTCGGTGCCGGGGATGAAGCCCGACGACGTGACCATCGTCGACCAGCTCGGCGCGCTGCTGACCAAATCGGGTGGCGCGGGCGGCGCGAATGCCGGCAACGACCAGCGGATCGATTTCCAGCGCCGCGTCGAGGACAAATATCGCACCCAGTTGATCCAGCTGCTCACCCCGCTGCTCGGTGCCGGCAATTTCACGACCGAGGTGCAGGCGGACGTCAATCTGGACGAGACGCAGGCGACGCGCGAAAGCTACGACAAGGCAGGCGTCCTGCGGGCGGAAACGGGCAATTGGGTCGGCAATCAGAAGGACGGTGCGGCGACGGCGCCCGGCGGAATTCCCGGTGCGCTGTCCAACACCCCGCCCGCCGCCAGCACGCTGACGACGCCGCAGGCCGCGACGGGCAATCCCGGGACGCCGACCCCCGCCCCCGTCGCCGGTGGCCCCGCCCCCGACGCCCAGAAGCAGACCGACACCTTCCAGCGCGCCTATGATCTCGGCAAGGAAGTCTCCGTCACCCGCGCCGCCCCCGGCAGCGTCAAGCGGCTGTCGGTCGCGGTGCTGCTGCGCGATCCCGACAAGGGCAAGCGCACGACGATGGAAATCGGCCAGATCACCGATCTGGTAAAGAGTGCGGTCGGCTTCGACGCGGCGCGACAGGACCAGGTGACCGTCATCAGCAAGAAATTCGCCGATGCCGACGCCAGCACCACGAGCAAGCCCGCCTGGTACGACAATGCCTGGCTGCCCATCATCGCGCGCAACGTCACCGCGGTCGTGATCGCGCTGCTGGTCCTGATCCTCGGCGTCCGCCCGCTGTCCAAGGCGTTGATGAAGAAGCGCGAGGATACGCCGCGGATTGCGCTGGGCGCGCCGATCGGTTCGCCGGAGGGCGGCATCGCCAACGGCCCCGTCAGCCTCGACCAGCTGGAGGGCAGCCGCGGCTATGACGAGCGCATCGGCGCGGTGCGCGGCTTCACGCGCGACAACCCGACCCGCGCGGCCCTCGCCGTCCGCGACATGATCAAGTCGTGAGCGTTCCCCTGCCCCTTCGCACCTATACCGGCGTCGAGCGCGCCGCGGTGCTGATGATGCTCGTCGGCGAGGAGGAAGCCGCCGCGATCCTGCAGAAGCTGGAACCCGAAGAGGTACGCCAGCTGGGTAAGGCGATGTTCGCGGTCGCCGACGTCAGCGAACAGGAGGTCGAGGACGTGCTCGACGATTTCGTCGGCCATGCCCGCGAACGCACCGCAATCGGCTTCGACCCGCGCCCCAAGATCGAGGCGGTGATGAACCGTGCGCTGGGCCCCGAAAAGGCGGAGAGCGTATTGGCGCGGATCACCCCGCCCGAAGCGGCATGCGAGATCGAATTGCTCGACTGGCTCGACGCGAGCGAGATCGCGGCGATGATCGAGAAGGAACATCCCCAGATCGCCGCGGTCCTGATCGCGAACCTCGATCCCATGGTGGGCAGCCAGGTGCTCGAACTGCTGCCCGATGCGGTGCAGCCCGACATCCTCCACCGCATCGCGCGACTGGGACCGATCACGGCCGAGGCGGTCGATACGCTGAAGACGATGCTCGCGAACCGTAGCGGTTCCTCGTCCAGCTCGGCGGGAGTGACGCTGGGCGGTACGCGCGAGGCGGCGCGGCTGTTGCAGGGCGCGCGCAAGGCGACCGAGCAGCGCGTCATGCCGAAACTGTTCAAGATTGACCGCGAGGTCGCCAAGCAGATCGAGGAGGCGATGTTCGTCTTCGACAACCTGCTCGACATGGACGACAAGAATCTGGGCACGATGATCCGCAACGTCGATGGCGACATATTGACGCGTGCACTGAAGGGCGTCGATGCCGCGGTGCGCGAACGCTTCCTGGGGTGCATGTCCGCCCGCGCCGCCGACGGCATCCGCGACGAGATGGAGGCACGCGGCCCCATGAAGCTCGCCGAAGTGCTGGAGGCGCAGAAGGCGATGATCCAGATCGCGCGCACGCTGGCCAAGGACGGCACGATCATGATGGGCGCAGGCGACGACGATTATGTCTGACTTCGTCGCGGGCTTTGCCGCACGCCACGACAATGCGGCGCACCTGCTGGCACGCGCGTTCGCGCCGCCCGAGGGCTTTGCTGCGTTCGATCCGCGGACTCGTGCCGCAACGCGCGGCCCGGTATCCTTTGCGCCGCAAGCCGAAGGCGCCTCGGGACCGAAGCATTTCACCCCCGCCGACCCCGGCAGCAACCCGACCGCCGGCTGGAACCCGCTCGACGCGAAGAGCGATGTCGACCCGATCGAGACCGCACGCGCCGCCGGCTATGCCGCCGGCCTCGCCGCCGCCCAGGGCGCGGACCTGCGCGATTCCGATCTCATCGCCGCGCTTGCCGCCAAGCTGGCGACGGGCGGCCATGTCGACCGCGCGCAGATCGGCGAACAATTGCGTCGGACCGTCTTGCTGCTGGTCGAGAAGCTGGTCGGCGAGGTCGGCATCTCCGCGGAGAAGCTCGCCGAGCGGATCGAGGGGGCGGTCGATCTGCTGGCCGATGCCGCCGAATCGGCGATATTGCGAGTCCATCCCGACGACGTCGCCTTGCTGGCAGGACATCTTCCGGCGACGATCTTCGCGGTCGGCGATGCCGGCGTCGCGCGTGGCGGGTTCGTGCTCGAATCGGCCTCCACCATCGTCGAGGACGGGCCCGCACACTGGTTCGACCAACTGGCGCGCGCGATCGACCAGGTGCCGATGCCGAAGGACCCCGGGGCCTGATGTTGAACCGTTTCGCGACCGATTACCTGGAAACGCTAGGCCAAGCGCCGCTCGTCCCCGCACCGATGGTGTCGGGGCGGCTTGCCTCGTTCGACGGGTTGCTGATGGAGGCCGTGGGGCTGACGCTGCCGGTCGGCACGATCTGCCGCGTGGGTGCCGATGGCGATGGCCAGGTCGAGGCCGAAGTGATCGGCTTTCGCAGCGGGCGCACGCTGCTGATGAATCTCGGCGGTCCGGCCGCTCTCCTGCCGCGCGCGCCGGTGCGGCCGATCGGCCCTCCCGGTGAAGCCGAGGTTGGCGCCGCCCTTCTCGGCCGCGTGGTCGATGGCGCGGGCAAGCCGATCGACGGGCTCGGCCCGATCCGCGGCGCGGGCCGCTGGCCGATCGCGGGCAAGCTGCAATCCCCGCTCGATCGGGGTCGCGTCCTGAAGCCGATGGATGTCGGCGTGCGCGCGATCAACGGGCTGCTGACGATCGGCCAGGGACAGCGCGTCGGCATCATGGCGGGTTCGGGCGTCGGCAAGTCGGTGCTGCTCGGCATGATCGTCCGCGCGGCGCAGGCGGACGTCGTCGTGATCGGGCTGATCGGCGAACGCAGCCGTGAAGTCGCCGATTTCCTGGAGACCAAGGTCGCGGGCGACGCACGCGCGCGCAGCGTCGTCGTCGCCGTTCCGGCCAACCACTCGCCCGTACTCCGCATCCGCGGCGCGCTGCGCGCGACCGCTATCGCGGAGGCGTTCCGCGCGGAGGGCAAGCAGGTCCTGCTCATCATGGATTCGCTGACCCGCGTCGCGCATGCCGGGCGCGAGATCGGGCTGGCGCTGGGCGAACCCGCCTCCGCCCGCGGCTATCCGCCCTCCGCCATCGCGATGCTGCCGAACCTGATCGAGCGCGCCGGCGTCGACGTCCATTCGGGCGGGTCGATCACCGCGATCTACACCGTGCTGGCGGACGGCGACGACGGCAACGATCCCGTCGTGGACGCTGCGCGGTCGATCCTGGACGGGCATATCGTCCTCTCCCGGTCGCTGGCGGAGCGCGGCATCTATCCCGCGATCGACATCGGCCCCTCGGTCAGTCGCGTCATGACCGACATCGCCGATACCGCGCACGTGCAAGCCGCGCGGGCACTTCGGCGGCATCTGGCGACGTACGAAGAAAATCGCGATCTCGTTCTGATGGGCGCGTATCGCCACGGCGCGGACCCCGCGATCGACGCCGCGATCGCCTGCCATTCGACGGTGATGGACTATATCCGTCAGGATGCCGACGCGGTCGTTCCCTTGGGCGAAGCGATCGTCGAACTGGTAAGCGTGTTCGGGGCCTGACATGGCCACCCGCGACAAGACGCTCGCGCGGCTCCACCGGGTCCGTACGATCCAGCTTCATCTGGCGCATGCCGACGAAGCGCGCGCGCGCGATCATCTGACGAACGAGACGGTGCTGCATGCCCGGATCGCGCAGCTGGCCGATGGCGTCGCGCCGATCGCGGCGAATGCGGTGGGCGTCTCGCTGGGCGCGGCGGCGCATTACCGCGACAAGCTGCACCAGTCCGCGCTGACCGCCGCAACCCGGGTGCGCAATGCCGAGGATTTCCGCGCGCGCGCCGCCGAGGCCACCCGGTCCGCGCGGCGCGATCAGAGCGCGATCGAAAAGCTGATCGTGCGCGCGGATGCCATGACGGTGCGTGCCGAGATGCGCGCGCTGGAGGAAACGTCGCCGGGCGGAGGAAAACGGCACGATCCTTGCTGATCTACCCGCGATGACCATCGCTCCGAGCCGCCGCCCATGACCCTGTCCATCGCCGCCATTGCCGGCCCCACCGCAACGCCGGTGCCGCGCGCGACCGCGTCCAACGGGATTTTCGCGCTGTCGCTGGCGCAAATGGCGGGCGCGCTACCCGCCGCCGCCGACGCCGACCCGCCGTCGATCGCGGATCCGAAGTCGAAGGAGGGCGACGACAGCCGGCAGGACGACGCCGCGGACGGCAACGCCTTGCCGCTTGCCACCCCCGTCGCGCCGGATGCCAGCCTGTTCGCGGCGTTGCTGCCACCCCCCGGACAGGCCCCGATCCCGGCTGCGCCGGATACCGTCGCGAAGGCGACCCCGACCGCACGCGCCGCCGCGACGACTGTGATCGGTTCGGTCGTGGCTCCGGTCTCGCTACCCGCGGCGACCGCGCCAGCCATCGCAACGTCGGTGGTTCCCGTTGCGGACCCGGCAGCACCTGCGCCTGTATCGCCGCCGTTGACGGCCGATATCGTGCCGCCCCCGCCTGGGCCGGTCCAAGCGGTTTTGCCGGTCGATCCTCAAGCTCTGCCCACACCAATGCCCGCCACCGCGGTAGCTGCACCCGCCGCTGTGCCGGTCGCCAGTGCACCCATCGCGATGCCTTTGCCGACCCCTACGCCCGCCGCCGTCTTGGCAACGCCGATCGCCACGGCCGCACCGGTGGCATCGCCCGCCGCCGCGGCAGCGGTTCCATCCTCCCAAAAGATCGCCGCAACCGCTCCGATCGTCGCGCTCGCCGCGCCGGTATCGCCGACTGGCGTGACGATCGAACCCCCGCAGCCCGCGACCGCCGCAGCCGACGCCCCTGCTCTTGCCGCCGACGCCCCTGCCCCCGACGCACCCGCGGCGATGCCCACACCTCCCGCGAACCGGGTTCAGATCGACACGCGCAGCGCCCCCATCGTCGCGCTGGCGCCGCCCGCGCCACTGCAAGGCAGCGCAGGCGCCGCGACGACGACCTCGGCGATCCAGGCGTTCGGTTCGGCGATGCGGGCCGGGTTGGCGAAGGACCCGCGGCTCGATCCGACGACGGACGCCGCCGGCACGCCGTCCGCCGGTACCGCCGCGCGCACCGAACAGACGCTGGCGGTCGCCGCAACCGGCGATGCGCAGCAGGCGCCGCTCGACCTTCGCCGCGAACAATGGCCGCATGCGATGATCGACCGGATCGAAGCGCTGCGCGACGCCGCCGATGCTACATCCTCGAAGATCCGCGTCGTCCCCGACGCGCTGGGGCCGGTCGAGATGTCGGTCCGCAAGGACGGCGATACGCTGCACGTCCATTTCACCGCAGACCAGGCCGCGACTCGCGCGATCCTGACCGACGCGCAGCCGCGCCTGGCGGCGATCGCCGAACAGCGCGGGCTGAAGCTCGGCGGCAGTACCGTCGATGGCGGCAGCACCGGCGCCGGCCAGCAGCAGCAACAGGCCGCGAGCCGGCAGCCGAGCGCGCCGTTGCCCTCTTCCCCCTCCGTCGCGGCGGCACCCGCCGACGACGACGATATCCGCATAGCGTGAGGACGAACCGATGAGCGACAAACCCGACGCCGAAACCGCGCCCAAGACGAAGGGCAAGCTCGGCAAATTGCTGGTGATGGGCGTGGCCCTGCTGGTCCTGATCGGCGGCGGCGTCGGCGCCGGGCTGTATGCGGCGAAGAGCGGCATGCTCGGCGGCGTCGGCGGCGAAAAGGCCAAGCCCGTCGTCGAAGGTCCCAAGCTGGTTCCCAAG
>CAXTVB010000009.1:13368-17332 GCA_964247555.1 uncultured Sphingomonas sp.
ACCAACGACATCGCGGTGCGCTCCGCCATCCTGATGACGCTCGGCGATACGACCGAGGAGCAGGTCTACACGACCGACGGCAAGCGCCAATTGCAGGTCCGGCTGGTCCGCGCGATCAACGGCGTGTTGAAACAAAAGGAAGGATTCGGCGGGGTTAGTAACGTCTACTTTACCAATTTCGTTGTTCAGTGAGGCATGGTTAACGCCGCGACAACGAAGGATACGCCCGAACGGCGCGATCGCCCCCGCAACGGGGTCGTGCACGACAGCGCGTTGGGCGCGGTCAAGCTCAACCCGTTCGGCGATCTCCACACGCTCCAGCATCTGTCGGCCCGGCTCGCGCGGTCGATGCGCGGCGTGTTCGAGCCCGTCGTGCGGCGCGAGGTGCGCTGCTGGGCCGAACCGCTGTCGGTGGAACGCTTCTCCGACTACCGGCAGGAACGCGGCGACCTGCTGACCGCCTGGTTACCGCTGGCGATGACGCCGACCAACGGCGTCGGCGCGAAGGGCCAAGCCTTTTGCATGCTCGACGGCCGCTTCGTCCTGGGGCTGCTCGACCTGTTCTTCGGCGGCACCGGCGCGGTGCCGCTGATGCTGCCGACCGAATTCTCCCCCGCGGCCGAAGCACTCATCGCGCGGCTGGGCGCATCGATCGCCGTGCCGCTCGCCGCGAGCTGGGAACCGCTCGCGCGGATCACCTTCACGCCGGGCCGGGTCGAGGCGAATGCCGCGACGCTTACCGATATCGATGGCGACGACCCCGTCATCGTCACGCGGTTCGGCCTGGCGATCGGCGATGCGAAGCCGGTATTCCTCGACCTTGTCTATCCCGTCGCCGCGTTGAAGCCGCACGGCGCGTCGCTGACCGCCAAGGTGCTGGGCAAGACCGCCGCGCCCGATCCGCAGTGGCGCAACGGCCTGACCCGCGCGGCGATGACGGTGCGCTTCCCGATCCGCTCCGTCCTCGCCGAACCCATCGTCCCACTCACCATGCTGATGGCGCTCAAGGCAGGCGACGTGATCCCTATCGACATCGCCAACGAAGTCCCCGTCATGGTCGGCAAGGACCGGCTGGGCTGCGGCACCGTCGGCACGTCGAACGGCCGCGCCGCGATCCAGCTCACCTCCATCAATCGCATCGACGAAGGAATGCACTCATGAACGACATGACCGGCGGGTTTCCCGTCGATGCGTCGCTGGCCGCCAATTTCCGGCTGCTGCAGGACGTCGATGTCAAGCTGACCGTCGAGATCGGATCGACCTCGCTGACGCTGCGCGAGCTGCTGGCGCTCGGCGAATCGAGCGTCATCGAGCTGGACCGCCAGGCGAACGAACTGCTCGACGTGTTCGTCAACGGCACGCTGATCGGCCGCGGCGAGGTCGTGACCGTCGGCGAGCGTTTCGGCGTGCGCATGACCGAACTCGTCAGCCCCGAAAAGCGGGGTTGATCGCGTGCTCTGGTCCTATGTCCTGAAGCTCGTCGTGCTGCTGCCCCTGGTCTGCGGCCTGATGGTCGGCTGCCTGGTGCTGTGGCGCAAGTTCGAGACGCGGATGCCCGGCAAGCCCACCAATCGCATGGTCACGGTGCGCGAGACGATGATGGTGTCGACCGGCGTGAAGCTGGCAGTCATCGATTTCGAGGGCCGCCGGCTACTCGTGTCGGTCGCGCGTGGCGGCGTCACGCTGATCGACAAGGCCGGGATATGAGCGTCACCGTCACGCGCAAGGGCTCCGGCCCTTCGCTGTTCCGCGCGACCGGTGCCAGCGCCCCGCGCAGCCGCCGTTGGTGGTGGATCGCGCTCGCCATCCTGATCGCGGTGATCGTCGCCGTTCCCGCCTTTGCGCAAACCGCACCCGCCCCCCCCGCCGCGCCGGGTGTCGGCGATGCGGTGGACCGCGCGCTCGGCCAGATCGGCGGCGGCGCGGCCGGGTCGACCGGCCAGTCGGCGCCTCTGTCGATGTCGCTCCAGGTCCTCATCATCATGGGGCTGCTGACGATCCTGCCGGGCATCCTGCTGATGATGACCAGCTTCACGCGGATCATCATCGTCCTGTCGATGCTGCGCCAGGCGATGGGGCTGCAGCAGACGCCGCCCAACCAGGTGCTGATCGGGCTGGCACTGTTCCTGTCGCTGTTCGTGATGGCGCCGACGATTTCCCAGATCAACACGACCGCGATCCAGCCCTATGCCGCGGGGAAGCTCGCCGGCACGCAGATGATCACGACCGCGGGCGCGCCCCTGCATGCCTTCATGGCGAAGCAGACGCGCAAGGCCGACGTGACGCTGTTCGCGGGGCTCGCCAAGTCCGGGCCCTATGCGTCGACCAACGACATCCCGTTTTCGGTCCTGCTGCCGGCGTTCATCACGTCGGAGCTGAAGACCGCGTTCCAGATCGGATTCCTGATCTTCCTGCCCTTCATCGTCATCGATCTCGTCGTCGCGACGGTTCTGATGTCGCTCGGCATGATGATGATGTCGCCGACGATCATATCGATGCCGTTCAAGATCCTGCTGTTCGTCCTCGTCGACGGCTGGGCCCTGACGATGGGCAGCCTCGCCAATTCGTTCGCGAGCTGAGGGCCCGATGGACGCCGAATATTTCCTGACCATCGCCAACCAGACGATGTGGGTCCTGGCGCTCGCCTGCGCGCCGATCCTGATCCCCGCGCTGCTCGCCGGGCTGATCCTCGGCATGGTGCAAGCCGCGACGTCGATCAACGAGCAGACCTTGTCCTTCGTGCCTAAGCTGCTCGTGGTCGCGATCTCGATCGTGATCTTCGGCGGTCTCATCCTGGGGTTGCTCAGCGATTTCACGATCGGCATCTTCGAACGCATCCCGGATCTGGTGAAATAGGCGGGTGCTAGGCCTAGGCCTCTCGATAGAGCCACAACTCTGGGCGCTGGTGTTCGTGATGGTGCGCGTCGGTGCGACGTTCATCACCGCGCCGGTGTTCGCCGCGGTGTCGTTGCCGCTCGTCGTGCGCGTGTCGCTGTCGGGCGCCATCGGCGTGCTGGTACTCGCCGCGCATCCGATCGTCCCGCCGCCGCAGATCTTCGCAGTCGCGACGATCCTGGCCGTCCTGGCCGAGGCGTTGGTCGGCATCGCGCTCGGCTTCGTCCTGCAGATCGCGTTCGCCGCGCCGCTGGTCGCATCGGAGATCATCGGGACATCGATGGGGATCGGCTTCGCCAATTCGATCGACCCGCTGAACGGCCGCTCCACCCCGGCGCTCGGCACGTTCTTCACCACGATGCTGACGCTGCTGTTCCTGTCGATGAACGGGCATCTCGTGCTCGTCGAGATGGTCGTGAAAAGCTATGACGCGCTCCCGCCCGGCGCCGCCTGGATCGGCGTCGACCGGCTGAAGGACATTGCGTTCTTCGGCAGTTACGTATTCCTAGCGGGACTGCTGCTGGCGCTTCCGGTCGGCTTCCTGCTGCTGTGTCTCAACCTGGTCGTCGGCATGCTGAGTCGCGCCGCGCCCGCGCTGAACCTGTTCGCGGTCGGCCTGCCCGCCAGCCTCGCGGTCGGCGTCATCGCGCTCGCCCTCTCTTTTCCTGCGATGGGCGATTACATGGTCGTCATAATCCGCGAAGCGCTCGCCGCCACGCAGAATCTGGTGCTCGGCTGATGGCGGACGAGTTCGGCGAAAAGACAGAAGCACCAACCGCCAAGCGCAAACGCGACGCGGTCAAGGACGGCAACGTCCTTCGCTCCAAGGATTTCGGGACCGCGCTCGTCATCCTGGCCGGCGTCGTCTGGCTTTCGGTATTCGGCTCCTCCATGATGGCGGCGTGCAAGGGCGTGATGGCCGCGAGCCTGTCCTTCACGCATGACGACATCGCCGATTTCTCGCCCTGGCGGCCGCTGGCCGAGGCGGGGTGGAAGCTCGCACCGTCGTTCGCCGCACTGTTCGCGATGACGCTGGGTGCGACGATCCTCGGCGGCGGGAGCCTGGGGG
>CAXTVB010000009.1:17342-23805 GCA_964247555.1 uncultured Sphingomonas sp.
GCCTGGGGGCGTTCCATTTCAACGGATCGCTGCTCGCGCCAAAGGCGTCGCGGATCAATCCGGGACCGGGGCTGAAGCGCATCTTCGGCAGCAACGGCTGGATCGAACTGGGCAAGTCGCTGGCCAAGGTCGTGCTGCTGGGGTCGATCGGCGGCTATATGCTGTGGCGCGCGTCGCATATGACGATCGGGCTGTCCTCCGCCGAACTCGGCCCCGCGCTCGGCGCGCTGGGCGGCACGTTCATCGGCATCCTGATCGCGATGGCGGGAGGGCTGGCGGCGATCGCCGGGCTCGACCTGCCGATCCAGATCGTCCGCCTGCTCGCGAAACTGCGCATGTCGAAGCAGGAGATCAAGGACGAGCACAAGGAAACCGAAGGCTCGCCCGAGGCCAAGCAGAACCAGCGCGCGAAACAACGCGCGATGGCGAACCGCAGTATCCGGAAAGCCGTGGCGGAGGCGCATGTCGTGCTGACCAACCCCACCCATTTCGCGGTGGCGCTGCGCTACGACCGCGGTCGCGACCAGGTGCCCGTCGTCGTCGCCAAGGGACGCGGCGCGACCGCGGCGGCGATCCGCGAGCTGGCGGGTGAGAACCGGGTGCCGATGCTGGAATATCCAATGCTCGCGCGTGCGGTCTACTACACCAGCCGCGAGGGGCAGGAGGTTCGCGACGATCTGTACATGGCGCTGGCGACCGTGCTTGCCTTCGTGCTCGGCCTGAACGCCAAGAACGGCGGCACCCCGCCGCCGGTCGACGTGCCACCGTCCGCGCGGTTCGACGAATTTGGCGTCCAAACGCCCTAAAGGATCGCCGCCAGCGGTCGTTTCCAAGGACAGGCGCCGGAGGGTCAGCGATGACGACGACCACGAGTACGACGAGCACCGCCAGCACGACCTCCGCCGCGTCGATCGTCCAGACGCTGGGCGCCGGTTCCGGCATCGACATCACCTCGCTCGTCAGCTCGCTCGTCACCGCGCAATATGCCGCGAAGAATGGCCAGCTCGCCGACCAACAGACGACGCTGACCGCGCAGATCTCCGGGGTCGCCGCGGTAAAGAGCGGGATCACCGGCTTTTCCACCGCGCTCAACCAGCTGACGACCGGCGGCACCTTGTCGACGCAGCCCGCCAGTTCCAATACCGGCGTGCTGAGCGCAACCGGCCTGTCGGGATCGAAGCTCGCCGGATTGTCCGCCACCGTCGTCGTCAACCAACTCGCATCCGCACAGGCGGCGACGACCAAGACCGTCGTCGATCCGGCGGCGACGTTCCGCGCGGGCACCTTCTCGCTGCAGTTCGGCAGCGATTCGACCGACAGCAGCGGCACGACGACCTTCACCGCCGGCAGTTCCAGCCCGGTGTCGATCCCGACCGGCAGCGACACGACGCTGTCGGGGATCGCGGCGAGCATCAACGCGGCGAATGTGGGCGTCACCGCCAGCGTCATCGCCGACGGCAACGGACAGCGCCTGACGATCAAGGGCGCGACGGGCGCGTCGCAGGCGTTTTCGCTGACCGGCACCGACACCGATCCAACCGCGACGGGCCTCAGCCTGTCGACGCTGAGCGTCGGGCGGGATGCGACCGGCACGACGATCGGCACCAGCGCGCAGGACGCGATCGTCACGCTGGACGGCGCGACGTTCCACCGCGCGAGCAACACGATCAGCAACCTGATCGCGGGCGTCCAGTTGAAGCTGGTCAGCGCATCGGCCACGCCGGTGACGCTCGGCACCACCTCGCCCGCGTCCGCACTGAGCGAGGCGGTCAGCAATATCGTCGACACCTATAACGAGGTGCTCGCCACGCTGAAGGCGCAGACCGATCCGGTGACCGGCGTGCTGAAGACCGATCCCACCGTCACCGCGCTGCAGCGCAGCCTGGCGGTCCTGACCACCACCAAATTGTCGACGCCGTCCGCCGTGGGTGGGCCCAGCACGCTGGCGGAACTGGGCGTGGGCACGAACAAGGACGGGACGCTGACGCTGGACCAGACCGCGCTGGCCAACGCGCTCAACAATTTCCCGAACGACGTCGAGGCGATGTTTGCGGTCGGCACCGGTAGCGCGACGACCGGCAACGGCCTGGCCGCCGCCCTGTCCGCGATCGCGGCGAAAGCGACCGACCCGACCTATGGGTTGGACGTGTCGACCGCGAACTACACCAAACAGCAGAGCAATGTGACGGATGAGCAGAGCGACGAGACGACCGCCGCCGCCGCGACGAAGACGCAGCTGACGCAGCAATATGCCGCGATGGATGCCAAGGTGGCGGCGTACAAGAACACCCAGACCTTCCTGACCGCGCAGATCGCGGCCTGGAACAAGAGCGACAGCTGATGACCTACGCGACTCTGCTCACGCGCGACCCCGCCGCCACCTATCGCCAGATCGACGTTGCCGGCCGGACCTCGGGCGCCGACGCGCCCGCGCTGGTGCAACTGCTGTACGAGGAACTGATCGCCGCGCTGCGCGCCGCCGCCTGGGCGACCGATGCGCGCAATTTCGCCAAGAAGGGCGAGCGGATCACCCGCGCGACGGCGATCCTGTTCGCGCTGGAGGCCGGGCTCGACCATGATCGCGGAGGTCCGCTGTCGGGCACGCTCGCCAAATTCTATGCCGGCGCGCGGCGGACGATCGTCAACGCGTCGGTCGGCCATGATTCGTCGCCGTTCCGCGACGCCGCGGAGTCGATCGGCGAGATCGCCTCCGCCTGGACGATGGCGCGCGCGGCCTGAGCTTTGCCGTTCGACGAATGACCCCCTACCCCTCCCCGGCGGAGACCGGGGCCCAATTGCACGACGATCGCAACGGCGCGAAGTCCTCGGCTACATCAACCGTCGCTGCTAAGCCCCGGTCGCCGCCGGGGAGGGGGATCGGGACAGGGGGGCGGTCCTTACCGGAACCAGTGCTTGCGCAGAAAATATCCCAGCACGCCGACGGTGATCGCCAGGCATAATCCCATGATCGCATCGAACGCCCACGGGCTCTGCGCATAAGGCAGGTCGACGACGTTCATGCCGTAGACGCCGGTGATGAAGGTCAGCGGCAGGAAGATCATCGCGACGATCGCGATCACCAGGCTGCGCCGGTCGATCTGTTCGGCGCGCAGATCGGTCAGCGCCTCGTGGATCAGCGACGCGCGTTCGCGGATCGATTCGACCTCCTCCGCCATGCGCGCGGCGCGGTCCGCGGCGGACGCCAGATGCTGGCGGTCGTCGGGGGCCAGCCATTCGCCCGGCAGCGCCGCCAGCTTCTCCAGCGCGGCGCGCTGCGGGTTCAGGAAACGACGATAGGCGATCGCCTCGACGCGGACGCGCGTGACGTGGCGACGCAGCTCGAACACTTTGTTCGCGTCCAGGCCCTCCTCGCAATCGTCGAGCATGTCGCCCAGATCGGCGACCTGCGGATCGAGATCCGCGGTGATCGCGGTGGCGAAGGCGGCGATCAGGTCGCCCGGGTCGACGATCTGCCCGGCCTCGACGTCCTTTTCCACCGTGCCGACCGCGTAGAGCGGCTTGCGCGTTACCGAATAGACGCGGCCCTTGACCGCCCAGATACGGACCGAGGCGAGCAGGTCGGACACGTCGAGCGCCTCGTGCGACCGGCCGCGCAGGTTGAGCAGCGCGCCGTCGTCGAACGCCTCGCACCGCGGGCGCGTCTCCATCGCGGCCAGCGCGTCGACGACATAGCTGCTGAGCTTGGCCTCGTCGCGCAGCCAGGCCTGCGCCTCTTCTTCGTTGCTCGTCAGATGGACCCACACCAGGTCGGCGGTACAGTCGAGCGCCTCCCTGACCGCGACGCGCCGTGCTTTGTCGCCGGTGATCCGGTAGCCGAACCCGCTCACGCTGCCATCTCCAGTTCCACCGTCAGTCCTTCCATGGCGTCGGTCGGCGTGCCCGCCACGATCCGCACCGCATCGGCGCGCGTCCGGTCGAGAATCGCGGCGGGGACATCGGCGGTATGAACGATGCGGTCCGCCTGCGCGAGCGCGCGTGCCTCGCCAAGCGTCAAGTCGTCGGGATCGCCCGACCGCAGCGCGATCCGCCGCACGGCAGCGGCGATGGGCGCATCATCGGCGAGCCACGCCGCCACGTCGGGCTTGGCGCCCATGGGATCGAGCACACCGCCTGCCGACAACGCCGCGCCGAGCGCGCGCCGCCGCGCCCGCCCGTCGGGATAGCGCGTCCGCATCGCACCACGCGCATCGGACAAGGCGGTCGCGAGCGCGCCGAGCGTAGCGGGCAGCAGCGCCTCCAGCCGCTGGCGCAGCGCCGCCGCCAGCCCCGCGGACACCCCGCCCGTCCCGATCGCGACGATGACCGGCGACCGGTCGACGATCGCCGGCACCGTGAAATCGCACAAAGCGGGCCGGTCGACCGCGTTGACCAGAACCCCGCGCGCCTTCAGCCGCGCGACCGCGGCGAGCGCCTCGCCCTCGTCGTCTATCGCGACGATCGCGAGCGCCGCGACAGCCTCTTCGCCGACGATCGCGGCACCCGCACGTTCCAGCAGCCGACGCTTCGCATCCGCCGCCTCGCCGTCGCCCAGAAGAATTACCGGCCGGCCCCTCAGGCGCACGAACAGCGGCAGGCTGGCCAGGCTCACCGTCCATTCCCCGGCGATGCCCTCACCGCGCCAGCCACTCCGGCACGCGTTCGGCGGCGATCAGCGTTTCCGCGCTCACCCGGTCGGCGACCACCGCGAACCGGTCGCCGTCGACCAGCACCTCGGGCACCAGCGCCCGGCTGTTGTACGTCGACGCCATCGTCGCGCCGTACGCGCCCGCGGTGCGGAACACCGCCAGGTCGCCGCGCGCGACATGATCGATGTCGCGGCCCATCGCGAAGGTGTCGCCGCTTTCGCATACCGGCCCGGCGATGTTCGCGGTCATCCGCGTCCCCGTCGGCCGGACCGCGGCGAAGTCGTGCCACGCGTCGTACATCGCCGGCCGAGCAAGGTCGTTCATCGCCGCATCGACGATGACATAGGGGGTCACCGCGCCGGGCTTCACCCAAACAACCTCGGTGAGCAGCACCCCGGCATTGCCGGCAATGACGCGGCCGGGTTCGAACATCAGCTCGACATCCCAATCCTTCGTCACCCGCGCGACCATTGCGCCGTAGTCGGCGGGGCTCGGCGGCGCGTCGCCGGGCTTGTACGGCACGCCCAGTCCGCCGCCCAGATCGATGCGGCTGATGAAATGGCCGAAGCGGCGCAGGTCCGCGACCAAACGCCCGATCCGTTCGTAGGCGGCCTCTAGCGGCGCGAGATCGAACAGCTGGCTGCCGATATGGATCGCGATCCCGCGCATACTGAGCCCGTCGACCTCGGCGAGACGCCCGTACATCTGGGTCGCCTGGTCGATCGGTACGCCGAACTTGTTCTCGCGGCGCCCGGTCGAGATCTTCGCATGCGTGCCGGCATCGACGTCGGGGTTCACGCGGAGCACCGCGGGCGCGATCAGCCCGCGCTGGACCGCGAGCATGCCCAGCACCTCGCCCTCCTCCTCCAGCTCCAGGTTGAACTGGCCGATGCCGGCGTCGAGCGCGCGCGCCAGCTCGCCGACCGTCTTGCCGACGCCGGAAAACACGATGTCCTTGGCGTCCATCCCCGCCGCCAGCGCCCGCGCCATCTCGCCGGCGGAGACGACGTCCGCGCCATAGCTCTCGTCCGCCAGCAGGCGCAGCACCGCCAGATTGGGATTGGCCTTGATCGCATAGGCCAAATGCACCCGCGGCACCGCGGACAGCCCGTCGCGGAACACTTGCGCATGGCGGCGGAAGGTGGCGGTGGAATAGACGTAGACGGGCGTACCGACCGCCTCGGCGATCGCGGGGAGCGGCACACCCTCGCAGTGGAGGACGCCGTCCTGATAATGGAAATGGTCCATTATTGCGGCGGCAGGTCGAATTCGTCGCTGCGACGCGCCTGCGAATTGGTCAGCAGTTCGTCGCTGCGCTGCGGGCGTTCCTGCGTCGTCGGCGTCAGCAGCGTCAGCGCCGTCGGCTGCGTCGCGGTGCCATAGGGCGCGACCGGCAAAGTGTTGCCCGCCACCGGCTTCAACTGCGCGGCGGACCCGCATCCCATCAGCGGCACGCCCATCACGATGGGCTGAAGGAAGGGCAACAGGCGCATCGTCATTCTCCCCGCGCGGCGACGATCGCCGCGCGTACATTGGCGGGCGCGGTGCCGCCGAAGCTCGTCCGGCTGGCGACCGAAGCGTCGACCGACAGCACGCCGTAGACGCGTTCGTCGATCCTGTCGTCGATCGCCTTCAGGTCCTCGATCGGCACCGCATCGAGCGCCACGCCCAACGCTTCCGCGCACGCTACCGCGCGACCCGTAACATGATGCGCCTCGCGGAACGGCAGGTCGGCCTCGCGCACCAGCCAGTCGGCGAGATCGGTCGCGGTCGCGAACCCGGCCTCGGCGACGGCGCGCATCCGCTCGGTCCGGAAC
>CAXTVB010000010.1:0-23674 GCA_964247555.1 uncultured Sphingomonas sp.
GGGACGATCCGCCCCCCGCCAGCACGCCCTTGTCGGCCTGTCCGCCGATGACCGCGATGCGGCGGGTCGTCGTCGCCAGCGGCAGCAGTGCGCCGCGATTGGCGAGGAGCACCGCGCCCGCTTCCGCATCCGCGCGCGTCACCGCGGCATGAGCCGCCATGTCGATCGCCTGTTCGGACACGGGATGATCGAACGCGCCGCTACCGATCAGGCCGTGGAGGATGCGCTCCGCCATCTGCGTCAACCGGGCCTCGGAGACCGCACCGCTGGCGACCGCGGCCTTCAGCGGCGCGCCGAAATAGGCTTGGTCGTCGAACGGGAAGCCGGAATCCTGGTCGAGCCCCGCCGTCGCGGCCGCGACCGTGCTGTGCGTCGCGCCCCAGTCGCTCATGACATAGCCCGCGAAACGCCAATCGGTGCGCAGCACGTCGGTCAGCAGGAACGGGTTCTCGCACGCATGCAGGCCGTCGACGCGGTTGTACGAACACATCACCGACCCGGCATCCGACCGTTCAAGCGCGATCTGGAACGCCAGCAGGTCGGACATGCGCATCGCCGCATGGTCGAGGATCGAATTGCCCGTGTCGCGATCGGTTTCCTGGTCGTTCAAGGCGTAGTGCTTGATCGTCGAGACGATGTGGTTCGACTGTATTCCCTCCGCCTGCGCGCCGACCATCGTGCCGGCCAGCAGCGGATCCTCCCCGCCATATTCGAAATTGCGGCCGTTGCGGGGCTCGCGCATCAGGTCGACGCCGCCCGCCAGCATGACGTTGAACCCCGACCGGCGCGCCTCGTCGCCGATCATCGCGCCGCCGGCAAAGGCAAGGCGCGGGTCCCAGGTCGCCGCGGTCGCCAGGTTCGAGGGCAAGGCGGTTCGTTCGCGCTTCACCTTCGCGGCACCCTGCGTGGCCACGCCGACGCCGGCATCGGTCTCCCACTGCGCGGTGATGCCCAGCCGCGGGATCGCGGGCACATAGCCCGCCGATCCGGCGCGGCCAGCGACCGGCGGGGCATAGGCCTTGGGCCCGAAATCGGTCGCGAAATAGGCGAACACCAATGTCAGCTTCTCGTCGCGCGTCATCGCCGCGGCCAGCGCCGCCGCGCGGGTCGCGGTGGGCAGGCCGGTGTTCGACCAGGGCCCGGCGACCGGTGCGGCGTTCCAGGCGGGCAGCGGTGCGGGATTGCCGGTCGGCGCGGCGGTACCCGGCGGTGCGACGGGATCGGTAGGATCGGGCTTCGTCTGCTGCGCGGTCGCGCCCGACGCCAGCAACAGCGCCAATGGCAGCGCAAAGCGGATATTCATGCCGAACGTCTCCAATCCCGATCGCGAGCCTCTGCACGGGCCGCGCGGAGCGGTTTGATAGCGATATCAACCGCGGAACGAAACCCGTCGCGAACGCCGTTGACGCTGCGCCGCGATCGGGTCACGGCCGCGCAATGACCAACGAGAGCCAGCCGCGGGGCAAACCCGCCCTCATCCTGTTCGCGCTCGCGACCGGCGGGTTCGCGATCGGCACGACCGAATTCGCGACGATGAGCCTGCTGCCCTTCGTCGCCAAGGGCCTCGGTGTCGACGAACCCAGCGCCGGCCACATCGTATCGGCCTATGCGCTGGGTGTCGTCGTCGGCGCGCCGGTTCTGGCGGTCCTGTCGGCGCGGATCCGGCGACGACGGCTCCTCGTCGGCCTGATGCTGCTGTTCGCCATCGGCAACGCGTTGTCGGCGATCGCGCCCGGCTATCGGTGGATGCTGGCGTTCCGGTTTCTCAGCGGGCTGCCGCACGGCGCCTATTTCGGGATCGCCTCGCTCGTCGCCGCCGGCGTGATGGGCCCCGAACGGCGGACGACGGCGGTCGGTCGCGTGATGCTGGGCCTGACGGTCGCGACCATCGCGGGCGTGCCGCTGGCGAACGAGCTGGGCCAATATGCCGGCTGGCGCTGGGGCTTCGCGATCGTGTCGGTACTGGCGCTGCTGACCGCCTTGCTCGTCCGGCTTTTCGCGCCCGACGATCCCGTGGCGGCGGGCGCGTCGCCGCTGCGCGAGCTGGGGGCGCTGAAGCGGCGTCAGGTGTGGCTGACGCTGGCAACCGGGGCGATCGGGTTCGGCGGATTGTTCGCGGTCTATGCCTATCTCCAGTCGACGCTGACCGAAGTCACCGGCATGGCGTCGACCGCCACCGCCATGGTGTTCGCGGTGTTCGGCGTCGGAATGACGCTCGGCAACCTGATCGTGCCCCGCTTCGCCGATCGCGCGCTCGTTCCGACCGCGGCCACGATGCTGGTCGTCAGCGCCGCCGCACTCGCGCTCTTCCCGCTGGCCGCGCACACCGTGCCCACGGTGCTGGCCGACGTGCTGGCGATCGGGTTCGCGGCATCGCTCGCCACCGTTCTCCAGACGCGGTTGATGGACGTGGCGGGGGATGCGCAGGCGCTCGCGGCGGCGCTCAACCATTCGGCGTTCAACGTCGCCAATGCGATCGGTCCGCTGTTGGGCGGGCTGGCGATCGCGGCCGGCTTCGGCTGGACGTCGACCGGCTATGTCGGCAGCGCGCTGGCGCTGGCGGGGCTGGGCGTCTGGGCGATCACGACATGGGATGCGCGTCGGCAAGCCAATGCACCGCTTCCCGGCACAACTCCTCGGGCGACCGGGTCCCGTCCAGCGTCAACGCCGGCTCGCTAGTGGCGGGCCGTTCCAACGTGGCGAGCTGGCTCGCCAGGAGGCTGGGCGGCATATAATGGTCGGCGCGGTGTTCGAGGCGGCGCAGCAGTTCGTCTTCACCGCTCTCGAGAAGGATGAACCGCGTCGACGGACCGACGATCGCCCGTAACCGGTCGCGGTAGCTGCGCTTCAGCGCCGAACATGCCGCGACCGATCGGCCGTCCGCGGCCACCGCCGCGGCGATGGCGCTGCCCAGCCGGTCGAGCCAGGGCCAGCGATCCGCATCGGTCAAGGCGCGACCGGCGCGCATCGTCGCAACCGCGCTGGCATCGTGGAACAGGTCGCCCTCCAGGAACGTGCAGCCGAGCGCCGCGGCGAGCATCGTGCCGAGCGTCGACTTCCCGCTACCGCTGACGCCCATCACGATGACGGCGACGGGGCGGCTCCCCTGGATGGCTTCGATACCGGTCGGGCCGCGAGGAAGGGACATTCAGGCTCCTTGATGGCCGGCGGCGATCATGACGGTGCTTTTGCGGCCTTCCGGTGTCCGCCGACAATACGACCTTGGTCGCGGGTGGCACCACCCGCCCCGCGGTCTATTCGACGGATCGCGGGCAACGGACCCGCGCCATGAGGATGGGGATCGAAGGCGCATGCGGCAATCGCGTTTCAGGATGGCGTGGATCGTTGGCGCGCTTGTTCTCCTGCCGGCGACCGCTGGCGCTGCGACGGGTCGGTCGACGCTGGCGACGAAGCCCGACGATCCGCGTGCTGCGACCGTCGCCGGTGTCGGCGACGGCCGTGCGGACGACACCGCGGCGATCCAGCGCGCGATCGACGCATCGCGCGGCGTGGGCGGCAACGGCATCGTCTTCCTGCCCGCGGGCCGCTACCGGGTGACCCGCAGCATCCTGGTCCCGCCGGGCGTGCGCATCTTCGGCTTTGGCGCGACGCGGCCGGTCCTGATGCTGGCGGACGATACGCCGGGTTTCCGGACCGGCGTCGCGACGCTGATCGTCTTTACCGGCGGCGACCAGTATCAGGTGGGCAAGGTGCCGGTCCCGATCCCGACGCTCGTGCCGCCGAACGACAATGTGCGCGATGCGAATTCGGCGACCTTCTATTCGGCGATGAGCAATATCGACATGGATCTGGGGCAGGGCAATCCGGCGGCCGCCGGCGTCCGTTTCCGCGTCGCTCAGCATGCGTTCCTGATGCATATGGATTTCAGGATCGGGTCGGGCTTCGCAGGCGTCTACCATGCGGGCAACGAGATGGAGGACGTCCATTTCCATGGCGGTCGCTACGGCATCGTCACCGAAAAGACATCGCCGGCCTGGCAGTTCACGCTGATCGATGCGAGCTTCGACGGGCAGCGCGACGCGGCGATCCGCGAACATGAGGCCGACCTGACGCTCGTCAACGTCGCGATCCGCGACGTGCCGATCGGGATCGACATCGATCCCGGCTACAGCGATTCGCTATGGGGCAGCGACGTCCGGTTCGAACGCGTATCGCGTGCCGGTGTCGTGATCTCCGAAGAGAATAGCGCCTTCACGCAGATCGGGTTCGAGAACGCGGTCGCGGTCGATACGCCCGTCTTCGCGCGGTTCCGCGACAGCGCGAAGACGGTGCCGGCGGCAGGGCGCGCCTACCGTGTCGACCGCTTCAGCCACGGGCTGACGATCCCCGCGATCGGCCAGACGGGGCGAATCGCGACGCAGGTCGGGGCGCACGCCATCGTGGCTATGCCGGCGCCGACCGCGCCGGCGATCCCCGCCCTGCCGCCGGTCGCGGATTGGACCGATGTCCATGCCCTCGGCGTCCGCGGCGATGGCCGCACGGACGACACCGCCGCGCTGCAACGCGCGATCGACACCCACCGCGTGCTGTACCTGCCGACCGGCTTCTACCGCGTCACCGCTTCGTTGCACCTGCGCGCCGACACCGTCCTGTTGGGGCTTCACCCCGCGATCACGCAATTGGTGATCCCCGACCGTACGCCGGCGTGCATGGGCGTCGGCAGCGGCGTTCCGCTGATCGAGACCGCGCGCGGCGGGGCGGCGATCGTGTCGGGCATCGGCCTGTTCACCGGCCGGGTGAACCCGCGCGCGAGCGCGCTGCTGTGGAAGGCGGGGGCGCGTTCGCTGCTCGACGACGTCAAGATCATGGGCGGCGGCGGCACCCCGACCGCGGACGGCCAGCCGCTAGGGGTCGCGAACGGGCATAGCGGCGATCCGGTCGCCGACAATCGCCTGGACGCGCAATATCCCAGCATCTGGGTCACCGATGGCGGCGGCGGCATCTTCGCGGATATCTGGACGCCGAACAGCTTCGCGCAGGCCGGCTTCTACGTGTCGAACACGGACACGCCCGGGCAAGTCTACGAATTGTCGAACGAACATCACGTCCGCAACGAGATCGTGCTCGATCATGTCGCGCACTGGCGTTTCCTCGCGCCGCAGACCGAACAGGAAGTGCCGGAGGGGATGGATGCAGTGTCGCTGGAGGTGCGGGATTCGCACGACATCCTGTTCGCCAACTACCACAGCTACCGGGTGACCCGGACCTTCCACCCGGCGGCGACCGCGGTGAAGCTGTTCAACGCGTCGGATATCCGGTTCCGCAACGTGCACGTGAACGCGGAAAGCGGCTTCGCCACCTGCCAGGAGGATGGCTGCGGCACGTATCTGCGCGCGAGCAAGTTTCCGTTCGGCGACGCGATCGAAGACAAGACGCACGGGCTGGCGACGCGCGACCGCGAATTCGCCGTGCTCGACGTGACGGCCTCGCCCGCCCCGGTGGCGGCCGCAACGATGGGGCAGCCCGTCAGGAAGCTGGCCGACGGGTTCTTTTCGATCTCGGGCGGTGCGGCGGATGCGGGCGACGGGCTGTACTTCGTCGAACACCGCTTCCAGCGCATCTATCACTGGGCCCCGGCACGCGGGCTGGAGGTGGTGCAGGACCATGCGCTCGATCCGGTCAACCTGGCGGTCGCCCGCTCGGGCGACCTGCTGGTGTTGTCGTCGCTCGGCGCAAGCGGGACGGTGTACAGCGTGCACCCCGGCGCGAAGGACGGCCGCATCGTGACGATCGCCGCGACGCCGGTCGCCCCGCATGCCCATGCGGCGACGCTGCTGCCTGTCAATTGGTGGCAGAACGGCGAATTCGCGGATCGATACGACGCGGCGTCCGACCGGTTCGCGACGTTGCACGACCTGTTCGTCGCCGATGCGGGCGCGGCCAAGCCGCTCGAATATGTGTCGCCGGACAAGAGCCTGGTGCTGCCCGCCTTTCGGGTCTGGCAACAAGGTCCGGTCGATCATGTCGGCTGGCGCTTCTCGCACACGCTCGACGCTTATGGCTTGGCCGTCGCGCAGGCGGGCGCGCCATTATTCGTGACCAACGCGTCCGAGGATCGCACGTACAAGGCCAGTGTCGGCACCGGTGGCGCGCTGCTGGATCTAACGCCGTTTGCCGATCGTGGCGGGGAGAGCGTCGCGACCGACGCACGGGGCCGCGTCTACGTCGCCAACGGTCAGGTCTTCGTCTTCGACGCCGCGGGGCGCGCGATCGGTCAGATCGACGTGCCGGATCGGCCGTTGCAACTGGTGGTCGGCGGTGCCGATCGGCGCACGCTGTTCGTGCTCACCCACCATGCGCTCTACGCGGTCGGCATCTAGATCATAATGATAAGAGGGGAATTTTTCATGAACGCCATCGACCCGAATCGACCCACCCGCATCCGGCCGATCCGTGCGACGCTCGTGGCCGGCACCGCGCTTCTGGCCATCGCCTCGGTCTCTCCGGGCTGGGCGCAGTCCGCGCCGGTCGCGGTGCCACAGACGACGCAGTCGGCCGACCCCGCCGCGCCGGACACGCTGACCGCGCCCGCCACGCAGCAGACCGACGCGCCGCCCGCGACGAGCAACGGTGCCGATATCGTCGTCACCGGATCGCGCATCCGCTCCAGCGGCTTCAACGCGCCGACGCCGACCCAGGTGCTGGGTGCCGCGGAAATCGCGAAGAATGCTGAACCCAATGTCTTCACGACCATCGCCCAGCTGCCGTCGCTGCAGGGATCGTCGGGCGTGACCACGGGCACGAACAGCACGTCCAGCGGCATGCAGGGGCTCAGCTCGTTCTCGCTGCGCGGGCTCGGCACCATCCGTACGCTGACCTTGCTCGACGGGCAGCGCGTGGTCGGGGCGAACGTGACCGGCGTGCCCGATATCAGCCTGTTCCCGCAATTGCTGATCCAGCGGGTCGACGTCGTCACCGGTGGCGCATCCGCGTCCTACGGATCGGACGCGGTGGGCGGCGTCGTGAACTTCATCACCAACAAACGCTTCGAAGGGTTCAAGGCCAACGTCGAGGGCGGCATCACCACCTATGGCGACGACGGCCAATATCTGATCCAGGCGGCCGCCGGCCACGCGTTCCTGGACGACCGGTTGCACGTCGAGGTCAGCGGCGAATACGACCATGAGGACGGGGTCCCCGGCGGCGGCTTCGGCGAATCCGCGGCGAACGGCCGCAAATGGTATCGCACGACCACGTTCCTGAACCGCGCGGTGACCAATGACGGATCGCCGCAATATCTCGTGCGCAACCATGCCCAGGCGTATCAATACACCAAATACGGCCTGATCAGCGCCGGTCCGCTGCAGGGGACGGCGTTCGACGTGAACGGCAATCCCTTTCCGTTCGTCTATGGCTCCAACGGCACGCCCGTGAAGAACGCTGCGGGCAACGTCACCAACTGCTTCTCCGCGGGCGGGTTCTGCGTCGGCGGCGATACCTCGGGCAATGTCGGGATCGGCACCACGCTGCAATCCACGCTGAAGCGCTGGGACGGCTATGGCCGGATCGGGTACGACGTCGATGCGAACAACGAAATCTACGCGACCGTCAACGTCGCGCGCGTCGACACCGTGAACCAGCCCAACCCCGGTGCCACGAAGACGGGGCTGACGCTGCAATGTTCGAACCCGTTCGTGCCGGCATCGATCATGGCGGCGTGCGCGACGGCGGGGATCACCAGTTTCCAGTTCGGCACCAGCAACGGCGAGCTGCCGAACAACATCACCGTCTACCCCTCGCGCAAGCAGTATCGCTTCGTCGGCGGCGCGGACGGCAAGCTGCCCTTCCTCGGTTCGACCTGGACGTACGACGCCTATTACGAGCATGGCGAGAACATCACCGACATCCATGTCGACAACATCACGCTGACGCCGCGGTATAATAACGCGATCCAGGCGATATCGCTGAACGGCCAGATCGTGTGCGCCGACGCGACCGCACGCGCGGCGGGTTGCGTCCCGCTGGACATCATCGGCGGCGTGGCGCCCAGCGCGGCGGCGCTCGCCTATATCGAGCCGGCGGCCGGGCCGTTCCAGCATACCCGACAGGTGCAGGACGTCGTCAGCGCCAGCATCAGCGGCGAGCCGCTGACGCTGCCCGCGGGCAAGCTGTCGGTGGCGACCGGCGTCGAATATCGCAACGAATTCTATCACGTGACGGCGGACCCCTATGGCAACGGGGTGAGCGCGGAGAGTCCGTACAGCACCGCCTATCCCGCCGACCCCGTGCTCAGCACCAACGGTGCGAACTGGTATGCGGGCAATTATCACGACGGCCGCGGCAGCTATCACGTGCTGGAGAGTTTCCTGGAACTCAACGCGCCCCTGTTCAAATCCGACGCGCTGGGCAGCGCCAATCTGAACGTCGCCGGACGCGCGACGCATTACAGCACGTCGGGCACGGTCTATACTTGGAAGATCGGCGGGACGTGGGAAACGCCGATCGACGGTGTCCGCATCCGTGCGGTGACGTCGCGCGATGTCCGTGCGCCCAATCTGTCCGAATTGTTCGCCGCGCCGATCAGCGTCACGGTCCCCAATTTCACCAATCCTTTCAACAACACCGCGCTGACCATATTGCAGAACACGATCGGCAACGCGGCGCTGCGCCCCGAAGTCGCGCGCAATACCGAGGCCGGGATCGTCCTGTCGCGGCCGCACTGGCTGCCCGGCTTCAGCGCGTCGTTCGATTACTATCGGATTTCGCTGAAGGGCGTCATCTCGACGCTGGGCGCGCAGCAGGAGGTCAACCTCTGCCAGGCGGGCATCACGCAATTGTGCAGCGCATTCAACCTGGCGCCGGCAACCGGCACGCCGTTCGTCAACATCCAGTCGTTCAACCTGGCGTCGATCTTCACCGACGGGTTCGACATCGAGGCGAGCTACCGCATGGGCCTGTCCGGGGTCGGCCTGCCTGGCAATTTCACGATCCGCGCGCTGGCGACGAACGTGCGCAACTTCATCACCGATCCGGGCATCCCCGGAACGGTTCCGGTACAGAGTGCCGGCGCCAATTCGGGCAACACGCCCAGCTGGAAGCTGCTGGGGGTCGAAACCTACGACACCGATCGGTTCAGCCTGACGCTGCAGCAGCGCTGGTTCAGCGACGGCGTCTACGGCACGCAATATGTCGTGTGCAGCGCGGGCAATTGCCCGGTATCGACGGTCAACAACCCCACCATCGACAATAATTCGATGCCCGGCGCGCTCTACATGGACGTCGGCGGATCGTACAACCTGACCAAGAAGCTGACCGCCTATTTCAAGATCGACAATATGTTCGACAAGGATCCGGTGCCGTCGCCGCAGACGAATACCGGTGTCGATATCAATCCGGCGCTCTACGACACGCTGGGACGGATGTACCGGTTCGGCATCCGGTATAATTTCTGACGGGACGCGTGACGATGAGCCGTATTGTGGGTCTGCTCGCACTCTTCGCGGGCGTATGGGCGAGCACGGGGGCGGGGGCGGCACCGTCGCGCTCGGTCTATGCGGTGGCGCCCGCGGACCCGCAGGCGGTGACCGTCCGGGGCGTCGGTGACGGGCGCGCAGACGACGGCCCGGCAATCCAGCAGGCGATCGACGCGGCGTCGGCGCGTGGGGGCAGCGGCCATGCGGGGGGCGTCGTATTCCTCCCCGCGGGCACCTACCGCATCGCGCGTACCGTGTTCCTGTGGCCCGGCGTGCGCCTGTTCGGCGTCGGGCCGAAGCGACCGGTCCTCCGTCTCGCCGACCATGCGCCAGGGTTCCAGCGCGGTATCGGGACCATGCTGATCTTCGCCGGCGCGCGTCCCGGCGACGTCCGCCGCGTGCCCTTTCCGCCCCCGGGCAGCGTCCCGTTCGATCCGCGGATCGCCGATGCGAACCCCAGCACCTTCTATTCCGCCGTCAGCAATGTCGACTTCGCGATCGGGCGCGGCAATCCGGCCGCGACCGCGATCCGCTTCCATGCGGCGCAGCATGCCTATCTTAGCCATATCGATTTCGACATCGGGTCGGGCCTAGCCGGACTCTACCAGGTCGCGAACGAGGCCGAGGATCTGCGGTTCCACGGTGGCCGCTACGGCATCCTGACCGAAAAACCTTCGCCCGCCTGGCAGTTCACGCTGATCGATTCCAGCTTCGACGGGCAGCGCGCGGCCGGTATCCGCGAACACGAGGCGCAGCTGACGCTGGTCAATACCCGTTTCCGCGACACGCCGATCGGGATCGACATCGACCGGGGCTATGGCGACTGGCTCTGGGGCAAGGATGTGCGGTTCGATCATGTGTCGCGCGCGGGCGTCGTTATATCGAACGAGGCCACCGCCTATACGCAGGTCGGGTTCGAGAATGCCGTGGCGACGGCGACGCCGGTATTCGCCAGCTTTCGCGACAGCGGCAAAGTCGTCGGCGGCGCCGGGCATGCCTATCACGTCACCGCATTCAACCATGGTCTGGCGGTGCCGGCGCTTGGCGCGATGGGCGTGTCCGCCACGACGATGCACGCCGAAGCCATCCGCGCACTGCCTGCTCCGCGCGGCCCCGCCATCCCGTCCTTGCCGCCGGTCGCCGAGTGGAGCGACGTCCGCGCGCTGGGCGCGATGGGCGACGGAACCACCGACGATACCGCCGCCATCCAGCGCGCGATCGATACCCGTCGCACCGTGTATTTTCCGATCGGCCGCTATGTCGTGACCGATACGCTCCGGCTGAGGCGCGACAGCGTGCTGGTGGCGCTGCACCCCGCGCTGACGCAGATCGTCCTGCCGGACGGGACGCCCGCGTTCCAGGGCGTCGGCACGCCAAAGGCGCTCATCGAGTCCGCGTACGGCGGCGATGCGATCGTCTCCGGCCTGGGGCTCGCCACCGGCGGCATCAATCCGCGCGCGACCGCCTTGCTGTGGAAAGCGGGCGCCGGCTCGCTCGTCGACGATGTGAAGGTCCAGGGCGGGCATGGCACGTACCTGGCAAACGGCGTGTTGGCCGATCCCTACGATGCCGATCACAGCGGCGATCCCGACCCTGCCCGGCGGTGGGATGCGCAATATCCCAGCATCTGGGTCACGCAGGGCGGCGGCGGTACCTTCGCCAAGCTGTGGAGCCCGAGCACCTATGCACAGGCGGGCTTTGCGGTGTCGGACACCGATACCCCCGGCCACGTCTACGAATTGTCGAGCGAGCATCATGCGCGCGTCGAGATCGACCTGAACCGCGTGTCGCATTGGGAATTCCTGGCGCCGCAGACCGAGGAGGAGGCGGGCGAGAGCGCGGATGCCGTCGCGTTCCAGATCCGCGATTCCCGCGATATCCTGATCGCCAATGCCCACGCCTACCGCGTCGCCCGCACCGTCAAGCCCGCGCCCGCCGCGGTGCGGCTGTACGGGACGAACCAGGTCCGGTTCCGCAATGTCCATGTGAACGCGGAAAGCGGCTTCGCCTACTGCGCCGGCGCGACCTGCGACACGTATCTGCGCGCCAGCCATTACCCGTACGAGAATGCGATCCAGGACGCGACCCACGGGCTGGAGGTCCGTGAGCGGGAGTTCGCGACGCTGGACGTGACGCCGACGCCCCGCGCTGCGCCGCCACCCAAGTCTACGCCGGTGGAACGGCTCGCCGGTGGCTTCTATTCGATTTCCGGCGGGACGGTGGACGGCAAGGGCACGCTCTACTTCGTCGATCATCATGCGCAGCGTATCTATGGCTGGTCGCGCGCGGGCGGGCTGGAACTGGTGCGGGATCAGCCGATCGACGCGGTCAACCTTGCGGCGGATGCCGCGGGCGATCTGCTGGTCGTGTCGTCGGCGGGGGCCGCGGGCACGGTCTATAGCTTTCGCCCCGGCACGCCCGACGATGTGCTGCGGGTGATCGCCCCCACGCCCGTCGTCGCCCATCCCGACGCGGCGACCGCGCTACCGGTCAATTACTGGAACAACGGCGAGTTTCGCGACCAATATGATCCCGTGACGGGGCGCTACACGACGCTGGCCCAGATGTTCGCGCGCGACGCGGCGAAGATCCATCCGACCGAATATGTGTCGCCGGACGGAACGCTGTTCCTCCCGGCCTACCGCACGGTGCAGCAAGGGGCCGCGGACCATCGCGGCTGGCGCTTTTCGGACGCACTCGACACGTACGGCTTCACGACCGCGCGACCGGGCGCGCGGGTCTACGTCAGCAACGCATCCGAGGACCGCACCTATAGCGGACGGCTGGGCGCAGGGGGTGCGCTGACCGATTTGAAACCGTTCGCGGATCGGGGCGGCGAAAGCGTCGCGGTCGACAAGGCCGGCCGCGTCTATGTCGCGAACGGGCAGGTGTTCGTCTATGACGCCGACGGCCGGCCGATCGGCCGGATCGACATACCCGAACGGCCGCTGCAACTGCTGTTCGGCGGTGAGGATGGCCGGACGCTGTTCATCCTGAGCCATCACGCGCTCTACGCGGCGCGGCCATAGGGGATTTCGGCGCTACGCCCCCGCGCCGGCGCGCAGCGCGAGCCGGAACACCCGGTCGGACCCGGTCATGAAAAGCGTCGAGCCCCCCTCCCCGAACGCGCAATTGGCGATCGGTGCGCCCGATGCGATCAGGCCCAGCGGCTGGGCGTCGGGCGTCAGGACCATCATGCCGCCGGGCATCGAACAGAACATCGTGCCGTTGCCCGCGATCTTCATGCCGTCCGGCAGACCCGGCGCGGCGTCCTTCTGGAACGGCTTCGCGTCGAGCCAGACGCGCGAGCGGAGCGGCATGCCGCGTGCGTCGAGGTCGTAGACCATGATCCGCGGCAACGCCTCGTCAGATACGGATACGTAGAGCCGCCGCTCGTCGGCAGACAAGGCGATGCCGTTGGGACGCGTCAGCGTGTCGTCGATCAGGACGATCCCGCTGCCCGGGCGCCAGCGATAGACACCGTTACACGTCTGTTCCTTGATCGGCGACGTGTCGCCGTCCGCCAATCCGTAAGGCGGATCGGTGAAATAGATCGAACCGTCGCGCGCGACGTGAAGGTCGTTCGGACTGTTCAAACGCCGGCCGCGATATCGATCGGTCAGGACGGTGCGGCGACGCGTCGCCAGATCGAGCCGATCGATGCTGCGCCCGCCGCTGTTCGCGATCAGAAGCGCGCCGTCATGCGCGAGGGCCAGCCCATTGGACCCGGCTTCGCGAACCAGCTTCGGGTCCGTACCCGCGGCACCCGACGGCGACAGGAACGGCACCGTCCCGCCCTCGCGCGTCCAGCGTCGGATCAGGTTGGCGGGCGGATCGGAAAACAACAGCCCCGTACCCGGCACCCATAGCGGTCCCTCCGCCCATCGAATGCCGGTGGCGATGGTCTCGACCGTCTGGCCGGGCGCGATCACCCGGTCGAGCGCTGGCGAGAGGCGGTGGATCGTCGGGGCAGTCGGTCCGGCACGCACGGGCGCCGCGGCCAGGGCAATACCGCCGGCGAGGAACAGGCGGCGATCGATCGCCGCGATCATCGCGCGCCCTGCGGCAATTTGATGTCCAACAGGACCAGCCTGCCGCCATCGACGCCGAACCAGTGCGGGGTTCCGGCGGGGATGAGCATCGCGTCGCCGGGCCGGATCGCGCGGCGGGTGCCGCCCTCGATCCGGTCGCCTTCGATCAGGTCGGGCCGGGTCGCGCCGGCATCGATCAGCCGCCCGCCGGACAGCAGCGTGCCGGCCCCTTCCAGGACGATCGTATATTCGCCGTCGCTCGGGTGCACCGCGGGACGACCGGGCGCCGTCCAGATTTCGATCGCCGCCACCGTTCGACCATCGCGCAGCAGCGGTCGCCACGCGAAATGCTGATCGGGCGTCATCGCGCGCGTCATCGCCGCAACGGTCGCCCGGACATCGGCCGCACTGGCGAAAGCGGTGGGATCCACCGCCGACGGGGTTTGCCCCGATGCTGGCGCCATACCGAGCACCATCAGCGCCGAAAGGCCCAACCAGGCCGTCATGCGTGCGTGCCCAGCCGAATGGTGCGGCCTTCGCGCGCCGAGCGATAGATCGCCTCGACGATCCGCATGTCGCGCAGCCCTTCCTCGCCCGATACGATCGGCTCGCGGTTCTGGACGATGCACTGGGCGAGATGATCGAGCTGCCCGGCGAATTGCGTCCGGCCCGGGCCGGGCGGCGGCATCACGACTTGCTCGCGCCCATCCTTGCCGGTCCACATGCGGTTGCCATCGTACCGGGTGGCGGGTTCCAGTTCGATGCGGCCTTGATCGCCGACCAGGATGACGTGGTTCTGGTTGGCGCTGTACATCGACTGGCAGCCGGCGATCGCGCCGGAGGGGAATTCGAGCGTCCACTCGATCATGTCCTCGACCTCGCGGAAGCGCGGGTCGCGACGGTCGGTGGATTCGCGGGCGGTCACGGCGATCGGTTCCTCGCCGGTCATGTAGCGGGCGGCCTGCAGGCTGTAGACGCCCATGTCCATCAGCGATCCGCCGCCCGCCAGCGCGCGGTTCAGCCGCCATTTGGACGGATCGCGCTGCACGAAGCCATGTTCGGTGCGGACATAGCGCGTCCGGCCGGCGATCCCCGCGCGGGCGAGGCGCATCGCCTCCAGGTTGAAGGGTTCGAAATGACAGCGATACCCGATCATCAGCTTGCGATCGGCGGCGCGGCATGCGGCGATCATCGCCTCGCATTCCGCGACCGACACCGCCATCGGCTTCTCGCACATCACATGCTTGCCCGCCCGCGCGGCGCGGATCGTGTATTCGGCGTGCATGGCATTGGGCAGGCAGACATAGACGATGTCGATGTCGGGATTGTCCCTGATCCGGTCGAAATTCGCATAGGAATAGACCGCGTGTTCGCCGAGCCCGTGGTCCGTCGCGACCTTGCGCGCCTTCGCCGCATCGCCGGACACCACCGCAGCCAGGCGGCTATGCTTGCAATTGGCGAATTGCGGGACGATGACGTCCAGGCCGTAGGTGCCGAGCCCGACGATCGCATAGCCGAGCGGCCGGTCGACCTTGCGCGCCGGCGCGGTGCCGTGCGCCATGGCGATGGGGGCGACACCGGCGACGATCGCGGATGACAGGAAATCACGACGTCCGAATATCATGCTTAATGTCCTCGACGACGATTTAATGGGCGCGGGGGCTTTGCGGACGGCCGAGCGATTGCGCGGCGATCGCCACCTGCGTCCGATTGCGGACCTTCAGCTTGCGCATGAGCGCGGTCATATGCGCCTTCACCGTCGCTTCCGCGATGCCGAGGTCGAACGCGATCTGCTTGTTCAGCAATCCGGACTGGACGCCCCACAGCACCTTCGTCTGGGTCGGGGTCAGCTGTGCCAGTCGCGGCCGTTCGTCACCCGCCGCGGTCGCGCATTCGTTCGATGCCATGGTCACGTGGTCCTCTCTTACTCCCTCCGCGCGGGTTCTCCGACTCGCTGCGGCCGCTCGTCCGTACCGAGCTTGCCCTTTGGCTTTAGCGAAATTGGTTGGACAGGTTCAAGCAAAATTCGCGGATAGCGCTGATTTTGCTGGAGCGTTATCGATAGCTGTCATACAACCCGGCGAAAGAACGACACGTCGATCCGATCGACGGCATGACATGCGGGGGAGATGCGGGTGGATCGGCAGTCGGCAAACAGCGAAGCGGCGCGCGCGTGAGCGACGCCGACATCCGCCTGATCCTCGTCGCCGTGCTGGGGATATCGCTGTCGGTCATCCTCATCGTACGCGCAAGACTCCATCCGTTCATCGGCCTGCTATGCGGCGCATTCGCGGTCGGTGCACTCGCCGGCCTACCCGCGCCCGATACCGCGAAGGCGGTGCAGAAGGGGGCGGGGGACATATTGGGCGGCACCGGGCTGGTCGTGGCGCTCGGCCTGTCATTGGGCGCGATGCTACAGTTGTCGGACGGTGCGGCATCGCTGGCAAGCGCGGCGCTGCGCCGGACGGGGATGCGCGGCGCACCTTGGGCCAGTCTCGCGACCGGGTTGCTGATCGGCCTGCCGCTGTTCTTCGAAACCGGGCTGGTGTTGTTGATGCCGATCGTGTCCGCGGCAGCGGCGGCCCTTCCCGCCGGGCCGGATCGCGATGCCAAGCGATTGCGGGTGATGCTGCCCGCGCTTGCCGGCCTGTCGGTGCTACATGCGCTGGTGCCGCCGCATCCCGGCCCTTTGCTGGCGGTCGACGTGCTGCATGCCAATCTGGCGCGGACGATCGGTTACGGGGTGATGGTCGGCATCCCGACCGCGATCGTTGCGGGGCCATTGCTCGCGCGATTTACCACGCGCGGCGTGACGTTGGGGCAGCCCGTCATCGATCCGGTGGATGCGCTGGTCGCGGCCCCGCCGCTCTGGCGATCGTTGCTGGTGGTTCTCGCGCCCGTGCTGCTAATCGCGGCCGGTCAGGCGGTGCCGGCCCTGCCGACCGCCATCGCCTCGCAACTGTCCGCGCTGGTCGTCGTCAGCAATCCGGTGGTCGCGTTGCTCGTCACCAACCTCATCGCGCTGCCGCTGCTGTTCGGGCAGCCGATGCTGGGCCGCGTCCTGCAATCGGCGATCTGGTCGGAGACGATGAAGCCCGCCGGCGCCATCCTGCTGGCGATCGGCGCGGGCGGCGCGTTGAAGCAGGTGCTGGTGACCGCGGGCCTATCCGACCTGCTCGCCCGGCTGGCGATGGGCGGCGCGGTCTCGCCGATCCTGCTGGCCTGGCTGGTCGCGGTCGGCGTGCGTCTGGCGACGGGATCGGCGACCGTGGCGACGATCACCACCGCCGGCATCATGCCCGGGCTGGCCGCGGCGTCGGGGGTCGAGCCCGAATGGATCGTGCTGGCGATCGGATCGGGCTCCATCTTCTTCAGCCACGTGAACGACCCCGGTTTCTGGCTGGTGAAGGGCTATATGGGGACGGACACCGCGGGGACGTTCCGGACATGGTCGGTGATGGAGACCGTCGTGTCGGTGATGGGCCTGATCTTGGTACTCGCGGCAAGCCATGTGGTGTGATCTAACGCCGGCAGGGGCAAGGAACGGCACGGCGCCACGATGAGCGAACAGAGACTGGCCGACCGGGCCTATACCGGCATCGTCGAACTGATCGAGGCGGATGCGCTCGCGGTCGGCGATCGCCTGCCGTCCGAGGCGCGGCTGGCGGAAATCTTCGGTATGTCGCGCACCATCGTTCGCGAGGCATTGGTGCGGCTGGCGTCGGATGGCATCACCGAGGCGCGGCGCGGCGCAGGGTCGTTCGTCACGCGGCGTCCGTCGGAACGGCTCGTGACCTATATGCCGATGGCCGACCTTTCGGCGACGCTCGGGACGTATGAGGTGCGGTTCGTCCTGGAGGCGGAGGCGGCGCGGCTCGCCGCTACGCGTCGCTCGCCCGAGGAGATGGAAGCGATCGAGGATGCGCTGGTGCTGTTGCGTACCGCCTTGCTGTCGAGCGCACCCGCGCATTCCGAAGACATGGAGCTGCACCGGCGCATCGTCCTCGCCACCGCCAATCCGGCCTTCGCGATCGCGTTCGACGGGCTGGCGGCGGAAATCGAGCGGATCATGCGCGCCGGCGTCGACATCTCGCGCTCACGACCGCCCGACGTGATCCAGGCGATGATGCGCGAGCATGAGATGATCGTCGCATCGATCCGCGTACGCGACGGCGACGGCGCGGCGCTGGCGATGCGCTGGCATCTGTCGGAGGGGCGCAAGCGGTTGATGCCCTGATCCGCCAGGGGAACGCGAGGCGGCACGACGCGTAGGGCGGTCGAGGGAGACGCGGATTTGGCGGAACAGCCGCTTTCGACGCCGGACGGTCGCTACATCATCGTCCGCGGCCGCTTGTGGCGACGTGCCGATCCGGCGCTGTCCGATGCCGGCCGGGCGGTGCTGGTTGCACAGCTGATGGACGGTCGCCGCGCGGTGGCACGGGCGCTGAAGCAGGCGCAGCAGGCCGGGATTGCCGAGGCACGGGCACAGGTGGACGCAGCGAAGGTCGCGCTTGGCGAGCGCGGACCCGTCTGGTGGACCGACGGCGCGCCCGACCTCAACCGACACCTTGTCCGCACGACGCCCTATGCCGCCTGGTACGACGTGCTGCCGAGCGTAAGGGATTAGGATCGGTCGAGTTCGGCGACGATCCGCGCATGCACCCCGCGCTTCAGCGGATTGGCGAGCATGAACGATGCCGACAGCATCAACCCTGCCGTCGGGCCCGCGATCATCAGCCATCGGATGCCGGCAACGGCCGCCGCGCCGCCGCCGGTCGCCCCCGTATAGCCGATCCGTTCGTAGAACAGTCCGAGCAGCCCTGTCGCCGCGGCCAGCGCGACCTTCTGCAGGAAGGCCGCGACGCCGAACGCCATCGCCTCGACGCGCGGACCGCCCGCCCGTTCGCCATATTCCACGATGTCGGGCAACATCGCCCAGAAGCCGAGGCTGAACGCCGTCATCACGATCTGCATCGCGACGAGGAACAGGATCGCCGTGTCACGTCCCGTGCCCGCGCCGGCAAAGACCAGGATGGTGCCTATCCCCACCCCTGCGGCGACGAGCCATGCCGCGCGCACGCCGATCCGCGTCGTCGCGGCCATCCACAACGGGACGGCGGCGGTCCCGGCGAACCCCATCATCGCCAGCGTGTGCGGCCCGGCCGGGGCGTCGCCGACGACATGGCTGAAATAATAGAGGACCGACTGGTTGAGGATGGTCGCCGCGGCTGCGCTCGCCATCGCGGCGGCGTTCAGCGTCACGAACGCGCGGTTCGCGGACAGCGCGCGGGCGCAGGCGCGGATCGACGCCGGATCCGCGCCGGCGCTCGCGGGAACGCCTTCGGGCGCGGTCCGTGCGACGAGGATCAGCAGGGGTATGCCGAACCCGGCGAAGATCGCGGCGGCGGCGAAGAACCCGGTGGGACCGGCGGTGTCCCCCGCCGCCGCGCCGGCGATTTCCGGCGTCCCCAGCGATACGAGCATCGCCGCCGCCGATCCGAACAGCATCCTGAGCCCCGCAAGCATCGTCCGGTCCGAACTATCTTCGCTGATCCGCGCGCTCCAGGCGGCATAGGGCACGTTGACCACCGCATAGCCCGTCCGAAACGCGATCTGCGCAACGAATATCGCTGCGACGACGGTCGTGGGGCGGTACAGCATCGCAAAGGCGATCCCCAGCGGCACCGACCCCCATGCGATCACGCGCCGATAGCTGATCGCACGGCGCTGCAAGACGATCCCGACCACGACATCGGCGACCCCGTCCCACAGGGCGCCGCCCATATATAAAAGCCCGGCGATCGCCGGCGGCAGGTGCAGGATGTCGGTGTAGAAGAACAGGAGAAACAGCGAGACGCTCTGCCAGTACAGATTGCACGCGAAATCCCCGCTGGCGAGCGCGGCGATGCGACCGAAACCGGGCCGCGGCCGATCCGGCGAGGGGACCCGATCCTCGTTCATCGCGCCGACCCTAACCGCGTACGACCTTCATGGCACGGCCGGAATATCCTGCCGGACGGCGGGAGCTCGGGTGAAGGTAATGGTGCCCGAGGACAACGCTGGACCCTTGTCCGCCGCCGGTCGCCGCTGACCGCAAAGTCGCAGAAGTCTAACAGTATTGCCGGTTGACCGTTCACCGTTGATCGTTGACGACCGTGGCTATTCTCTACATAATGTGGGAACAAGCGTGGGGACAGAATGGGCCGTTTGACTACAGTTGGCGTACGAAACGCTAAGTCGGGACGACATTCCGATGGTGGCGGTTTGTACCTGCTCGTCAAGCCAAGCGGAGCTCGATCGTGGCTGCTCCGGATACAGGCGGACGGGAAGCGGCGTGACATAGGCTTAGGCTCTGTCGAGTTAGTTACGCGAAGCGGGGCCGATATCATCGAGATACCCCTCCTACACCGTAAAACTCTCACCCTGGCAGAAGCTCGCGACAAATGCGCCGTGCTGCGAAAAGCGGCACAGGCTGGGCTGGACCCAGTAATTGAGCGTGACAGGGATCGCCGCGGGACTCCCACCTTTGAGGAGGCAACTGCCGTGGCTTTTGCGGACCTAAAGACCAAGTGGCAACCGCGGCAGCAGGAAGCTTTTCTCTCCTCACTTCGCCGCCACGCTTTCCCAATTCTGGGCAAGCGACGTGTAGACCGTATTGATGCGATCGACGTTCAGGAGGTTCTTAAACCCATATGGGTAGAGAAAGTCGACATCGGCCGCAAGGTCAGCCAGCGTATCGCCTTGGTACTCAACTTCTCGCATTCTAAAGGCTGGCGCACGACCGAGGCTCCCAGCAAGGCAATCGCGACCGGCCTCCCTAAGCGGACGAAGGCAGCAGGTAACTACGCCGCGATGCCATATGCCGAGGTGCCGGCATTTGTTGCGAAGCTGAAGAGCAGAGCCGAAACGGTTGGTCGGCTGGCGTTGTTATTCGCGATATATACGGCCGCCCGATCAGGGGAAGTGCGTAAGGCTCGTTGGTCTCAAATTGACACCGAACAAAAGCTATGGAAGCGACCAGCCGAGATGATGAAAATGGGAAGGGGGCATAACGTCACCCTCTCGGAAGAGGCTTTGGCTGTCTTACAGCGTGCTGAACCATTGCGGCGCGGCGATGGGGGCGAGGATCTGATTTTTCCAAGCAGCAAAGGGACGGCGTTGTCGGACGCTACTTTGTCAAAAATTCTCAAGGTTGAGGGCCAGCCTTTTACCGTCCATGGATTTCGAAGCTCCTTTCGCGACTGGGCTGCGGAGAAGATGCCCAATATTCCCGATCCCGTGGCCGAAGCCGCGCTGGCGCATGTAGTCGCCGATAAGGTGGTGGCTGCCTATAAGCGCACGCCCTTTGACGATATGCGACGACAGCTTTTGATGGGATGGGCCAAGACTATTGATGGACGGCAGACCGATAACGGTACAGTAAATCCTGTTATCGCATAGGGATAGCGCAGTTGCCTTTGTTAGACGACGCATTTGCAGGGGTTTACCTCTGGATCAAGGCAGTAGGCGTGACGATAGAGCCGAACGCAGGCGTTAGGAATGGCCGTTTTATTCCCGAATACGCTTAGGATCTATGCGCAGGTGCTAAACGTATTCATCAGAGATACGGCAGTATCTTTACACGCGTTTGCAGTATGACAATTTTGGACGCCTCAGGCTCCGCGTTTGGTCGTAGAAGCTGTGAGTTCGGAAAGTTGGTTTGAAAGGCGTGACGGCCTCCATTAACCTCTCGCCGCGTCAGCTGCAGGAGGAGCGGTACATGGTGGCGAACGCTAAGGGTCTCACGGACGACTGGCTGTCGGCCAATGAAGCGGTGCGTATTTTGACAGGCCAAGGGCAAAATCCCGTCGACGTGAAAGAAATGTTGGCGGATTATTTGCGAGACGGTTTGCTAAAGGCACGCGCTGAAGCGGTTTGGACAACCAGCGAGCTAAATCTCGGCAAAGCCTGGAAAACCGACGAAATAGCAGAAGATGTCCGGCGTGACTCGCCGGTACCACTTCAAGAATGGCGCACCGACAAAAGGGCAAAAGCGGATCGGGATCGGTGGCGATGGCCTTATGACAAATTTTTCTACACTATAACGTCCAAACCCTTAAAGCGTCGTATGTTCAAGGGAGTAAGATTTTCTATAAGCGACTTGGCAAAGTTACAACCAAAAGCCTTTCTCGGCGTTGCGCCACGAACGCGCGGTAGAAAGGTGGACGTAGCAAGAAGAGACAGGGGATGGTTAACTGTTCTTGAGCTTGCACTTGGTGATCGATTTCATCGAGGGTTCTTTAAAGACCAAAATGATCTCGAGCAGGAAATGCAAAACCTTTTGCAAGACGAGTGTGGAAAATTGGCGCTTGGCCAAAACCAAATCCAGGAGATTGCGCGGTTGGTGCTACCCATGGTGCCGACCGCATAGCATTTCCATTAATTTCCATTCTTGCATCCTTGGTAGATGCGATCTGAGCCGTTTCGTTGCAGCATTTCCATATTTTTGACGACGGGATTACCCGGTCGTGTTCGGTCACATTCGTCCTCGTTCGCTGGCATTTTGCCCGGCGACGTAGGAGAAAATGAAATGCAACCCGTCGCTTTGACAGTCAGTGCTGCAGCAACAGCGCTCAGTATCGGCAAGACAAAACTCTACGAAATTATTGGGCAGGGGCTGATCCGCTCCTTCTTGCTTGGCCGTCGCCGTTTAGTGTTGGCGGAAGACATCGAAAATTTTGTGCAGCGCTCCCTCAATCGGGGGGGACGCTGATGTCTTACAGAAAAAAACCGAACGCTCTCAGCCAAGCGTTCGATGGCAGCGAAGCGTTGCTGACCTTGTTCTCAGAGCTAAAGAAACACCAAGGTGAGCCCGGACTTGCCTACTCGTCAAACGCAAGCAAGAGGGTATGGACTGATATGAGCGTAGAGTTCGCGAGCCGCATTAATCTTGCGGTGCAAACGGACTTGGTCAGGGGCATGGCGGTCGTTTACCGAAATGCTGACATATCATTTGCTGGGCCCGCACCAGTTATTGGCACCGGAGATATCCGCAAGGTTATGTCCCGCTCGAAAAAGGAAAATCCCAACTCGATCTGCCGATCGGTGATACCCCCTGTCTTTGATCAGGGAAAATTTGGGTTCGCCGCGGTGACCGTATCCATCGTTTTGTGCCGTAACGAAAACGAGGCACCGCGCATCATGTCCCCGTCGATGTCCGCGTCCATGAATATGCCGCCTGATCAATGGGTTTCTAATCCAGACGGTGATGACATAGGCCGACTGGTGGCATCCTTTTGTTCGGCACCGGTAGATTGTCGGCGGCTGGTGGGTGTTGCTGCGAGGGAGAACGATCAGAAAAACTGGGTGCGTCTACGCGGTGAAGCGAGCATCCAAAGCTCGCTGATTGAGGTCTTGACGCCGGTCAAGAAGAGCATCGTGGCTTTCGGGCTCGGATCGGAAATTCTGAAGCACGCCCTCACGGGCGCCGAAGCGCGAGAACGGCAAATCGGGAAAAACGGATTGAGCCGCGAGGAAGTTGCGCACCGGATCTGGTGTAACGCCCTTCAATCCAACCGCTCAGCACCACCACTGGTCAAGATGTAGCCAGGTAAACAGCAAGCTGATCGTCGAACTGTAAGGCAGTTTGACGATCAGTTTCGCCCCGTGGGCTATGCTAACCATTAGCGCAGGTAGCTTATACCCCCAGGTATACGGGTAAAGCCGGTAAAGGGTGGTGTAGGCGCTTTAGTCGGTTCTGTCTTTTCCGAGGGTTTTTGTCATGAACAATCTTCCCGATGTTCTCGATCGAATTACAAGGGTGCTCCTAGAGCGTAACGGCACTAGGTTTTCTGGTATAGACGCATCATCAAGCCGGCTACCAGCGGACGAGTATTTTTCTTCGTTGCGGCAGGAATTTGAAGCGCTATTAAAAACGTCGTTGCAACGCGGGGAAGCGAGGTCCGCCGATCAACGCGCTGTCCGCCAAGCTACCGGTATAATCGGCAATCGTCGCGCCTACGGTAATCTGATGTCCGATCTGAATATGCGCTACCAAGCCAGCCGTCTGCTCTACCGTCAGCTACGCCCCATCTTCCTCGATAATCCCGAACAGCGATGGGCTTTCGGCACATTCCTAACCGACGTTGGCAATTCGCTGGAATATACCCCGGAAGTCGAGCTGGGCCGCCTCAAACGCGATACGTGGAAGATGCTTGATCGGATCAACAT